>RHKR01000026.1:14631-15770 GCA_008363265.1 Chlorobiota bacterium | reverse complement strand
ATCACAGCCTTATTGATGGTACGATAGTTTAGTAAATCGTCGGGGCTGTCGGTTTCCCCGGCTCTGCGGGTATCGGTATACAGAGTCATCGAGATCACGACATCCTGCTTGTCATTGAGTTCATGAGGGCTAAAACCAATCAGACAGCGTAAACGTAAATTTTGGATAAGAATTTGGTCTTTGCCCCGGTTTGGCGTAAATAATCCACTCTTTTTACAAAAGTTTGAGATTCAACGCTGACACCCATCCAGATATTTTCTGTCCATGTCAATTCAGCATGAACTTCAAGCAATCTCTCGTGTCTTTTGGTCAGAACCTGAAAAACATGATGATTTGCTTGATTCATCACGCGAAAAACCTCCTTAATATAACTCAGGGGGACATCATGGTGGAAGAGGTCGCTCATCGAATTGACAAAGATCATCCGAGGTGATCGCCATTTCAATGGAATTTCCAGTGCCTGAGGTTGAAGTGTTAATCTAAAGCCGTTGCGATAGTTCTCCTGTCGCATCAATTTCAATCTATTCGCCATCTTTTCGGCATAGCAATTCTTGCAGCCCGGGCTGATCTTGTCACACCCGGTCACAGGATTCCAAGTCGCGTCTGTCCACTCTATTCCACTCTTATCTGCCATGTTTCTTTTCCAGTAAATATTTAGCGATCTTTATTGCTGTTTTCGCACCTTTCGGATTTGAAGACGCAAAACAAAGAATGAATATAGGAACATTTGAGTTGTTTTTCAATACAGAAGGATTGGAGCGACATCAACAAATATATCGTTGAGTCTGGAATTATAGTATTCAGCAAGATCCCGCTCGTTTACTTTCTTATTAATAACCGTTTCCTCTTCCCCAAACAAATTCTCAATTTTTAATTCTGAGTTAAATTTCTCATACCAGGTACTCTCACCGAAAACGCGATCAAGTTTGGCTTTCAGGTCAGAAATAATCTCTCCACTCTTCGTAAGTTGTCGCATGAATCCTATCGCGTGAGGCACAAGCAACCATAGATCTACAACTTCTGTCTTGGCTATTTTCTGAAGAAGATCAAACTCCATCTGCATGCCGTAGGGATCAAGAAAAACCACTGCCCTGTCTTTTCTTTTATCGAGAGATTCAAGAGTTTTAATAAGTTCGTCG
>RHKR01000026.1:2435-14600 GCA_008363265.1 Chlorobiota bacterium | reverse complement strand
ACAGTCGCCATGTTGAATACTGATACGATCGCTCAAATGTGGAAATTCGTCATTGAGTCCCAATAGTTTTTCGTATCTGTTTTTATCTTTTTCGATGAAATGATATTTGTGGAAGGGACTTGGAATACTTAACGCAATTTTCACACTTCCCGGGTGGTTGGTGGGTATATCGAACAGGGTCTCTTCGGTTGATGATCCGAAAACAAGGTCGCCCTCGCCTGCAAAAGCATCAATATAGTGGGTTCTTAGGTGTTGTGCTTTAGGATTTGCGTCAAAGATCTTTTTGTACGCGATCAAATAGTCCCTAAGGGTATTCAGTTTTTTGATTGTCCAGTTTCCGCCAAATTTCCCGCTCATAAAGGGTCCTTTAAAAAGAATAAATCAGTTTTTTCCTGAAGTTAAATTAGGAAAATCAAAAGACTCCACAAACAACCCTTATATACAATTTACCCTGTCTCACATCCTGGAATATGACGGATTATATCGGGTTCGCGTTCCCCGCGTAGGGGGAGAAGTGCTGCAGGTTATCGAACTTGGTGTACTCGTGATGAAATTTCAGTTTTACATCACCGACGGGGCCGTTACGGTGCTTGGCGATGATCACTTCCGCAACACCCTTCAATGAATTTCCATCCGAATCAACATCCTTGCCGTAATATTCGGGGCGATGGATGAACATAACCACATCCGCGTCCTGCTCGATCGAACCCGACTCCCTGAGATCGGAGAGCATCGGGCGCTTGTCAACCCTCTTTTCCGACTCACGGTTCAGCTGTGAAAGCGCAATGATCGGTATATCAAGATCCTTTGCCAAACCTTTCAGCGACCGTGATATCATCGATATTTCCCGTTCGCGGCTTTCGGTGTCGGTGTGCCCCTGCATAAGCTGGAGGTAATCGATCACGATAAGTTTAATTCCATATTCTGCTTTTAGCCTTCTCGATTTTGCCCTGATCTCGAGCACTGTCTGCCCCGGCATATCGTCTATGTAGATCGGTGCCTCGGCAAGCTGTCCGCCATATTTTGCTATTCTGGAGTGCTCCTCTGCGGTCATCCTCCCTTTACGGAGGTTCTGTCCCGGGATCATCGCCTCTGCGCAGATCAGACGGGTCACAAGCTGAGTTGTCGCCATTTCGAGTGAGAATACCGCCACGGGAAGTTTGTGAAGCACCGCCGCGTTTCTGGCAAAGGAGAGGGCGAGCGCCGTTTTCCCCATCGAGGGACGGGCGGCAAGAATGATAAGATCGGAGTTCTGAAAACCACCGAGAAAATCGTCGAGATCGTAGAAGCCGGTGGGTACACCCACAACACCCGCGGCGGTTTTGTTGTGCACCACTTCGATATACTCGATCGTCTGGGTGACCGCCCTTTTCATGTCGATATATGTCTTTTTCGACCGTGTTTCCGAGATCTGAAAGATCTTTGTCTCCGCCTCGTCGAGTATCTTCAGCGCGGTGTCCTCGGCGGCATAGGCACGGCCGGCGATCGCGTGTGATACAGCGATCAGGTCGCGAAGGATCTTCTTTTCAACCAGAATTTTAAGGTGGTACTCAATATTGGCGGCAGAAGAAATGTTGTTTCCGAGCTCCGAAAGGTATACCAACCCTCCAACTTCCTCAAGCTTTTTAGTTCGCATCAGTTCGTTGAAGATCGTCGAAACGTCCACGGGTTCACGCTCGTTGTACAGGTTGACCATCGCGCTGAAGATCAACTGATGTGCCGGTTTGTAGAACGCGTCTTTCTCGATAACCGAAACCGCCTTGTTGATCGATTCGGGGTCGATAAGTATCGCTCCGAGGACCAGCTGTTCAATTTCGAGTGCGTGCGGTGGTGTTATGGTTGCGGGTAAAAAACTGGCTATGCTTAAAGCCGTTTCCTTCTGCTCTTGCTTGCTCATCTCTCTAAAGTTTTAATTTTTTCGGGAAGTAAAGATATTCAATATTCGGGTAACTCCCCTCCCTGAAATCGATCACTAAAAAAGTTTAACAGAAATTCTTAAATATCTGAACGGGATTGATTATTTTTAAGCAGACTATTTTATCCTTTTTGAAATTTTGCAAATGTCATTTTTCAGAATGGCCGTCACGGTCTTCGTGCTGGTCACTGTAACGCTAACTTACCTCCGTATAACCGGTCCGTTCATCGACTGGCTGGTGAACTACGACTATATCGTGGAGGAGTTGTGCGTTGAAAAGGATGAAGAGGTTAACGACTGCTGCGGCAGTTGTGTACTCACCGATAACCTCGAAAAAGTGGTTGTCGAAGAAAACAACGACGAAAAACTTCCGCCGAAAGGGGAACGCCCCGATCAAAAAGAGCTACCCCCCTCGATTCTGATAACGGCGACAGTTCCCACCCCGGGAACGGGAAATTTCGATTATTTTGCCACCAACCCCGGCGCGCTGCTTGCCCGCGCTGCTCGCCCCTCGGCACCACCTCCGAAGATCTGATCCCTTAACAAGTTAGATAACTCTTTATCAATTTAACGAGAGGATACAGATGTTCCGCTTGAAATGGAATTATTTTACCCTGTCGCTTCTTTTGCCGTTCCTCGCATCCGGGCAGAATGGCGACAGCATGAAGGTCTATTGGTTCGATCCCGTTGATATCACGGGAAAGAAAATGGAGCTTTACAGCAATTCCCTCACGATCCAGAGGGATAACCTCGAGAACCTCCTCGCTTACGGGGGGATCTCACTCATAAAAAAAGGCGTTTTCTTTGCTCAGGATGTTTATTCTGACGGTCTGAAGAAAGGTGATATCAGCATCGTGATCGACGGCGAACGGTTTCACCCCGCGTGCGTTAACCGGATGGATGCCCCCGTTTCGAGGATAAATCCGCTTGAAATGGAGACACTTGAGCTCCTTAAAGGATCGAGCGGCCTTCAGTCGGGTCTCGGCGGTGTTATTTCCCTCCACAGAAAGAGTCCCGGTAAAGAGCCCTTTATTCTCGCGAGCGCGGGAGGTGTAGCCGGTGCTTCATCGGCACTCGACCTTTCGGTCGCGGGGGGAATGAAGGACAACCGCCTCTCCCTCCACTTCGTTAAAGGCTCCCCCTACACCAACGGTGACGGCAAGGCCTTCAACGAGCTTTACGGCTACAAAGACAACTACAATTTTACCCTCGCGGAAGTGTCGTATCAGGGTGAAACAGGTAACTTAAGGTACGGCGCGTCGGTGGCCTACACCGAGAACATTACATTCCCTTACCTGCAGATGGATGAGAGGTTCAACCGCCTTTTCAGCGCGAACATCTCATACAAGGGTCACAAGATCTACGCCAACTACACCAGCCATCTGATGAACAACGACCTCCGTGTCTCGATGATGCAGATGGAAACCGATGCCAGAAACCTGACAATCGGAGTGGTCGGCAGTTTCTATGAGGCGTACTTCAGGAAGTGGAACTCGGATAATTTCATCAAAATGCCGACGATGCTGATAAACAACGCCCTTATGCCGGGTGTAAATCAGTATTTTGCGTCGCTTTCGCATCAGATCAAGACTGGTGATTTCACTTTCGGTGGCAAGGCGGGGGTTTCTTACTTCAATCTCGATAAAGAGGAAGTGAAGAGCTACTACCAGCGCGTCTGGAGCGATCCGAAGACCACGGCTCTCTTCCCGGTTGTGGGGCTGAGTGCCGCCTACTCACAGGCGATAGGCTCTGAGTTCGCTTTCGGCGTGATGGCTGAGGCAGCGGCTGAACTACCGGAAACGGAAGCCCTTTTCGTTGCCGTTAGAAGGGCACCGACAGGTTCATCGTGGGTGGGGAATCCAAACCTTGATCAGCCGCTGAAGACCGGCCTCCGGGCGACACTTCTTAGCAAGATCGCGAGACTCGAACTGTACGCGAATCATGTCGCGAACTATGTCTATCTCGACCGGAAAGCCGCGGGCGGAACAAACTTCGTCACCTACCGCAACATCAACGCGATGCTGGCAGGCGTGAATTTTGGTCTTGAGTACAGGTTCATCGAAATTCTCGCGTCATACACATGGGCGGAGAACAGAAGTGATGCAACGCCACTCGCCGAGATCCTGCCGTTGAAGGTGGTTACGAAACTTACTTCACCGAAATGGATGGACATGGTATTCTTTGTAAGGCACACCTGGTCGGATGGCCAGACAAGGGTTGACGCGGCTGTGAGCGAAACCGTTACTCCTGCCTGGAACCGCCTTGACGCGGGTGTCTCAGGTGAGTTCAGAGGGATAAAAGCCTCCCTCGAGGTTGAGAACATCACCAATGCCAATTATCAGTCGCATCTATCATATTTCCGTGATCCGTTCAAAGCCGGCTTCAAGGTTTATGAACCCGGATTGATGGTGAGGCTGAACCTTAATTATGGAATGTGAGGATAGGGATGAAGGCTGATGGATGAAATTGAAGATGTCCGAATCAGGATTTACAGGATTTAAGGATTTGCAGGATGATTCCATTTTCTTAAGGAATAACACCTTACATCTTATACCGAACACCTTTCAGGCTCCGACTGTCGGTAATCCCTCAATTACCTGATAGCAAAGGTGTGATCGCTTAAGATGTTACACGATATATCGCCCTTCAGAGCCGAAAATGTTATTTTCGGCCCTAAAGGGCAATTCTATTTTTTAGTCAACCGGTCCAAACAAGCCAGAAGGCTTGTCCTATTGGTTAGGTCTGCATATCCAATAATACCTAATACCTAACATCCCCCAATAACGCGGGTGGATTTTTTCTTGGGCGCGGCGGATTTCTTGGCGGCGGCGATCAAAGCGGGGAGCTCTTTGGCGGCCCGGACGCGGAAGATATGGGTGTCTTTCTCCTGGCGGGTGGTTGGTTCCTTGTCTGATTTGTATTCAAGAATTTCTTTTTTGAATGTCGCAAGTCCACCTTCGAGGATCGAGAAGTTGTTGTAACCAAGTTCGGAGGCTATGAACGCGGCCTTCCTCTCATCGGCTTCGCTGTTAGCGATGAAGAGGGTCTTTTTGTGTTTAAGAGCGAGAACTTTATGCGCGTCCTTTCCGAAAAGCTCGTCGAAAGTCATGTTCGTTGCGCCGGGGAGGGAGAACTTATCGAATTCCTTCGCGGTCCGAAGGTCGATTATCTGAAGCTTTTTATCTTTGTCGAGAAGTCTAAAAGCGAGTTCATCGACGCTCATTGTGTTGGTTTCGACTGAAGTAGCGGCCACTGACGCGTCAGCAAGCAATTCTGTTCTTCTCTCGGGCATGAAGAGAGTGAAGAATCCGAGAACGAAGAGGGTGAGACCAAGACCGAGATAGATCTTTTTTGGCTGCAGTTCGGGATTCTCTTTCTTGTTTACCTTTTTCTCTACCCATGTGGTGAACCAGAAGGCACCGACTGCCATTGTGGTCATTCCGAAAGCAAAAAGTCCCTGTGAAGTGCCGGTGAGGTCGTAAATGGTAATGAAACCAAGGTTCTCTGCTTTGTAGAGTTCTTCGAACATGGGGTAACCTTCGGCAAATATGAAGACGCCGATGAAACCGCCAAGCACGAAGATCATCGCGTCGATCTTACCGATCGCAGCCGCGCAGACGCTGGTGCCGGGACAGAATCCGCCTATCACGAAGCCGAGCCCCATTATGAGTCCGCCGACAATAGCGGACCAGAGGAATGTAGGGTTCACATATATAAGACTGAGATCGAGCATCCCAAAATGACCAAGAGCAACCACTCCTATCATAGCGGTGATGCCGGCAGTAAAGAACACACGGAGTACTGTGAAATCGTATCCGTAGAAGAGGCCGACGAGTTTCTTCGAGGTTGAAAAGCCCGCCTGTTCGAGAATGAAGCCGAAGCCGATCCCAATAAGGATAGCCACAACAAAGTTAAGTTCGTTTCCGATGAAGTCAGGTACTAACGGTCCCATTATTTACCTCCTTCCAGCCATAATTTACGGAAGAACCAAGCGAAGGCATATGCCCCGCCGAAGATCGCGAACATTGTGATCAGGCCTCCTGCCGAGAGAACCGCCATACCACTGAGGGCGGAGCCGCTGGTGCATCCGCGACCGAGTTGCGAACCGAGTCCGAAGAGGGCACCTCCTATGAGAGCGGTTATCACACGGGTTTTGGTGGTTACGGTCGGTATTTTTTCGAGGGTAAAGTTAAGCCTGTTAGATACGAGTCCTGAAATGAAGGCACCAAAGATAACCCCCAGCACTTCGAACACCAGCCAGTTCTTCAGGGGGTTGTCGTCGTGCTCTTTCATGTACTCGCTGTAGAATTTTGAGTCCTGTGTGTGCGCGGGAGCCACTGAGGTTACTGTGGCTATAACTCCGCTTTTAACCGCGCCGCTGGCACCGAGGCCCCGGCCGGTGATAAAAATGGTGATCAGCAGAAGCAGGCCCAGGAAGAAGCCTGCCAGATAAGGATTCATATATTTAGTTTCGTTCATCGTGGTCCTCAATTTTCAGTTTTTACGGGTTCAGGGGCGGTTGTTGTTTTCTCCGGCTTTTCACCCTGGTCATCGTCCAATTCCTCATATCCCGTGATCATCGCTTTAAGGTTTGTTGTCGGTTTATGACCAGTCGTTATCAGGTAAAGGTGCACGACAATGAAAGCGATGAGGGCAAAGGCACCGGCCGTGTGGAATAGCGCTATCGGTTCGATCGTCTCGAGGTTCAGTCCGACGACACTTCCCTTCTGCGGGTAGCGGTAGAACATATAGAGAAGCCCGGAGATGACCATGACAGGTATTACTAGGAGCTTAAGACCGAGATAAACGAGTCTCTGAAGCGGGTTTAGCTTGCTGAGCACCGTTTTCTTTGTAGGATGTGGCGCGTTGCTGAAAATGCCGATCAGATAGAAGTTTATCTGGGCTTTAATGTTAGTAAAGGTCGGCAGATACTGCTTCCACTCACCGGTTGAGAAGTGCCAGAATATGGCAAATGCAATAAGTACAATAAATGCATAGGCGGCGATGTTGTGGTACTCGACCGCGTTTTGATACCCAAAAAAGGTAAACGAGCCATGCACTTCGAAACCGGTCGCGGCCAGAAAAAAGATGAGGAAGGCTTGAGTCCAGTGCCAGAAGCGTTCGAATGATCTGTAGATATAAACCTGTTTTTTCATTTTGAGGCCCCTTTCTTCTGTTTTCTGGAGGAGTAAACGCGCGCTGAGCCGTGGGCGAAGACGCCGATGATGCTCAGGATGATCACCCAGTTGCCGGCGGTGTCGATCAGTGGTGAGTAGTCGCGGGCGGGCATGTAGAAGTCGTTCAGTCCCGCGAGTCTGCTTTCGTTACGGGAGTGGCACTCGACACAGTCAACGGTAAGTTCCTTTGAGGAGACCATGTGGTTAATGGGCCAGGTCATCTCAGTTTCAATGAATGAATACTCACCGCTGAAGGGGAGGTTCACCTCGGCCATACCGACAGCGGAGGCGCGCTTCCAGTCGAAGTCCTTCCAGAAAGCACCCTCACCTTTCGTGTCGGCGAAGAGTTTCGGTTGAATCAGCATTTTGGTAACGGGGTCGTAAGGCTGTTTAGCCTTGTGAATTTTCACGGGGGTGATCTTCGAGTCGGGATCGGAGTAAGAGCCATTCAGGGTATTAATCTGAAGGGGTTTGGAAGTGTCTGCTATGGTGTCTCCGAGGAGGTAGTGGTCGGCAGTACCGTTGAACCAGATGTAGTCAGGCTTCAGGTTTTTGCCCCACTTGAATGTTCCTTTTATAGAAAGATAGGTGTGGTTACCGTCTTTGTCGTCTATCTCGAAGGGTTTTCCGTCTTTCAGTTGACCCGCGGTCGACCAGTCCCACTCGGTTTTGGTGGCGTTAACCTTGGCGTAAACGGGGATATGGCAGGTTTGGCATGCAACCTTAAGTGTGTGTTCGTTCAGAATTGCCGCTTCGTGTGGTGCCTCGGTATGGCACTGTTCGCATGATGACCTGTCGCGGTTCATAGAAGAGAGGGAGTAAACCTTCCCCTTCATCTTGTGATTTTGGGAGGTGTGACAGTCGACGCATGACATATTTGCCCCCTCGACAGCCATGTGGACATCGATATCCTTGGATGGTTCGAACATCGATGATTCAAGGTCGCCGTGCTTGACATTATTTCCGCCGCCGCCATAGAAGTGGCAAACGCCGCAGTTGGAGCGTGTTGGTTTTCCGACATTTTGCGCGACGGTGCTCAGGTTAACCTTTGGGTCCGGGGCACCCGCCATTTCCGAGCCTTTCACATAGGTATCGGAGTTGTCGTGGCAGACGAGGCAGTCTATGTTGGTCGAGTCGGTCAGGGCCTTCAGGTCGCTGGTCATACCGAAGCCGATGTGGCACTTCGCGCAGCTTTGCTCGTTACCTTCGACGCCAATGCAGAAGTTGTTGATCGCGTTGTGTTTTCCGATATGGATAATGCCGCGGCCTTTCACATACTCTTCCCTCTGCCAGTTCCAGTGGCTCGACTGCATCACTTCCTTGTGTCTTTCGGTGTGGCAGGTAATGCAGACTTCGGTCACTTCCCGTGGGTGTGAAAAGTTCTTTTGGAGAGCCGTGAATTTTTTGTGGTCAACGGATGGGACATGCTTTTGAGTGTATTTTTCCTTCAATTGTGAGGTCAGGCTCTGAGGAATCTCGTTGGGTCTGAGAAACAATATCACGCTAATAACGGTAAGGAAAAAAACAACCAGAATTACGACTATTTTTTTCATGATCTTCGATTACTTCAATGTTCAAAACAAAAATTTATTTTATACCCTAAAATAAATTCCCGTGCGAAATCAGGCAAGAAAAATCGCTATATTTATAAAATATTTTACTATAATAATACGGTTTTGTTATTATTCGCTGAAGGAAGGGTCACTCCGCGCCGTTGAAAAATGATGCTGCTTTCGAGAAAACGGCAGAGAAACCGTCATCGACTTTGTCCCTTATCTTAGTGAGGATGGGGAAGGGATTCTCGTGGGTGTAGTCGTAGTCGAGATCAACCGTGTCGAATGATATCTCTCTCGGGTGATCGCTCGCGAGTGCCTCGCCGATCGCCCACGGGGGCATAACGAGGTCTTTATCGAGGGCGATGCCGCAGATCCTGTCCCTTATCTTGGCGAGGTGTCTTTTACGCGCGATCAGCCCTGCATCATGTGAGAGCATAGACTTGAAAAGGAAGGTTTCGCCCGCGTCGGGACTGAACAGTGCCCTCAGTCTGTCATCAGTGGCAAGGTTCTGCTCGAGACGGTGGACATAGAAATCCTTCAGTGCCCCGGCGGCCTCGCTATCGAGGATGTATTTGTTTGTCGGCTCCATCCTGTCAAGGGTGGTTCCCCCGCAGAAAAGGACGCACTTCGAACTGTTGAAAAGCCCGAGGGGGTTGCTCATCATCACTATCTGGGCGATGAACGCGCCGATCGAGTAGCCGAATATGTTAAGTTTTGTGCCCGGTTTCAGTCCCGCTATCTCACCTTCCTGAGCCATCTGGGCCAGTTTAGTGATGTCGTAGATGGTCTGAAGTCCTGAATAGACGAATCTCTGCGGTACGAACTGGAGTCGGGAAGAGATGGCGACATTTATGGGGCTCGACATCTCAACTGCCGGGAGGAGCACTTTCCGTTCGTTCGATATCTCTTTCATCAGGCGGAAATCCGACCAGCACTTCGGCGCCCTGTGCATGTGAAACGCGTGTGGAAAGAGGATGACGGGTTGCCCCGTCAGTTTCACCAGACGGTGTGCCCAGGGGAGGTATTTCTCCCAGCCGCGTTCGTTCAGTCCGTGCAGAAGGAGGATCGCGGTGTCAGAATTGGCCGCCTTTTCATCGCTCATCATCGAGAATGTGAACGAATTGTTCTCTTCAACCGTGCTGTCAGGGGTGTTCAGCCGTTTCATCAGGTAGCGGTCGGAGAACTCATTCTGCGAGAGGTAATACTTCATAAGGGCTTTCACCAGAGGATTGAGCTCAGAGTACTCATCTCCCTCGGGGAAGGCCCTCGAAGTGTCGCTGATGAAGGGGTGGTTGGTCACTCTTACATCGTGACCATTGATATCTATAATTGGATCAACAGTATTAAAGTGTTCCTTTAGATTCGAATAAAGGTCGAGGAAGCTCATTTTTGATCCTCCGTGGCCGCCTGCGGGCGTTTTGAATTTTTCTGTTTGAGCGTGATTATCTCTTTTTTCTTTTTCTTCAGGAGGTCTTCCCAACGGGAGATCCCGGCTTTGAAGAGCTCCATCTTGTCGAACAAACCATCGATCGCGATCAGCAGCTCGTTAAGTTTTCCTTCCGCGTCGTCGATCTTGTGTGTCTCGAGGTTTGATGAGAGGTCGAGAAACACGCGGAAATAGTCGGACACCTTTTTTATCTCGTCCAAGGAGTAGCCGAAGAGCTGGAGGTCTTTTATCAGATTGGCGATGAAAACCCAGCGGCGGGCGTAGAGGCGGTAACCTCCTTCGCTGCGCATATCGGGTTCGATTATCCCCATCTCCTCCCAGTGCTTGATGGTTCTGGGGCTTACCTTCACGCTTTCAGCTATCTGCCCGACGGTCAGATAGCTCTCGTTCAGGTTCTGTTTTCCGTTTTCCGAGCTCACTTTTGGGAGGCCCACTTTCTTAATGATCTTTTTAATATCGTCGAACCCGTAGCCGAGCTCGTGTAGCTTCTTGAGGTGTTGCCCCCGCTCAAACTGCCAGGCAGTGTAGAGGGGAACTCCCTCATCTGAAGTACCGGAGGGCTTTACAAGTTCCTCCTTCTCCCAGTCAGCGAGTATTCTTTTTGATATTCCGAGCTTTGATGCGAACTCATCCGCGGTGAATATCTCTTTCATAACCTATACCTGAACGTTCGTTTCAAAAAAAGATAACAGTTAACGTACACTAATATATCTTTTTAAACTTCAGGTGCAAGTAAAAAATGAATCATTCTTCATAATTTTTATCGCGTGGGGTAAAAGAGGTATTTTTGCTAACTCAAAAAACAAAAAAACACAGGAATATGGACCTTATTAAATCTAAAAAACGAATTATAACAGATTACTTGTTGATCGCCCTCGGTGCCTTTATAATGGCGCTCGGTATCAGCATCTTCCTTATCGACGCGAAAGTGGTGCCGGGAGGTGTCAGCGGACTCTCGATGGCGCTTTATTATTTTACGAACGGGGCCATCCCCGTCGGTATCGCGATCTGGGTGCTGAATGTACCGTTATATATATGGGGGCTGAAGGAGCTTGGAAAATCGTTCGGAATAAGAACCTTTTACGGCTTTACAATCAACTCCTTCTTCATCGACATGCTCAGGGGTGATTTCCCCGGTCTCGGCTTCATCCGCCTGCAGGACTCCCAAACCGTACAGGACCTTCTCAAACATGATTTCCTCTTTCTGATAATAATCGGAGCTGTTCTCCTTGGAACGGGTCTCGGCATTATCTTCAAGTTCGGAGGAACCACCGCGGGCTCTGACATCGTGGCTGCAATTCTGAAAAAGAAATATGGCATGAAACCGGGCACGGCGATCATTCTGATCGATATCTTCGTGATACTCCTCGCCGGTTCGGTTATCGAGTGGAAAGGCCTGAGCCCCGAAAAACCGGCCCTCTCACTCACACTTTATGCCATTCTTCTCCTCTTCATCTCCTCAAGACTGGTTGACCTGATAATCGACGGATTCGACTATGCCAAGGCGGCGATAATCATCTCCGACAAGAACGATGAGGTAGGTGAGGCTATTATGAACGAACTTAGCCGCGGGGCGACTGCCTTGAAGTCGAGAGGTCTCTACCGCAACATCGACCGTGAGGTTATCTATACGGTTATCACAAATAAAGAGCTGCCAAAACTCACTGAGATCGTCCACAAGGTTGACCCCACAGCCTTCATGATCATCAACAATGTTCATGAGATCCTGGGTGACGGATTCAGGCGAAGGATCTGAGAACAAAGGGGGGAATGCCGGGATGACACGGGTTTTTGCGCGGATCACGCTGTTTACTTTCCTGCTGCTTTTGATGCAGCAGGAGCAGTGGTTCGCGCAGAGAAAACCTGTACTGCTCGGCGTTGAGCAGGGGCTTTCTCAAGCAGCGGTAAGGTCGATTGCCCAAAGTCAGGAGGGTTTCCTTTGGATAGCAACCTGGGGCGGACTCGACAGATACGATGGGCACTACTTCAAAAATCACAGCCACATACCCGGCGACACTTCATCCCTCTCGAACAACAATCTTCTTAAAGTATCGGTCGATAGCCGGGGCA
>RHKR01000026.1:0-2414 GCA_008363265.1 Chlorobiota bacterium | reverse complement strand
AATCGACGGTAAAGTTGACATACTCGACCCCCTGACCGGGAAATTCACCCACCTAAAAGATAGTAAGGGAGAACTTCTGATTGCAGAGTGGAACAACTATCCGATCAGGTTCGACAATGGACACACGGTGCTCCTCTCCGGCAAGGGGGTAATGCTCATCAATAACTCTGATCTGAGTTGTACACTCCTTCCCGAACGTGGGGAGATAAAAAATTCAGAAATAGTCGCGGCGTTTTATCGCAACAATTTCCTTTTTCTGCTGGATAAGCAAAAAGTGGTAAGGAAGATCCTTTTGCCCTTCGAACTTAGCGGAATTTCAGGCGTGGTGAACGGGAAAGTGAAACTGGTTACCAAAAACGGCGAACTTCACGAGTTTGAGGCCATAACCGGCAAGACAAGAAAATTGCTGAAGCTTCTTGAAGTGAAAATACCCAATAGCTTCTACACATATCAGATTCACACCGATACCAAAGGGGTAACGCGCATTGTTACGAACGAGGGTTTCTTCCTTTTGGATGTGAACGGGAAGGTTCACACCACACTGATCCCTGATGGTGGAGAGGATTATCGTTGGAGCGGTGTGGTTTATTCGGTTTTTGAGGATCATCTGGGGAATTTATGGGTTGGCACGGGCTCAGGCTTGTTGAAAATATCAGGCAGGAAGGTACCGTTCCAAAACTTCCCTGAAGACGGCAAATGGAAGGAAACAGTCGGAGAGGAGATGCTGATAGCCATGCTCCAGCTACCGGGTTCAAAGATGCTGATCGGTACGACAGCCGGACTCTATACCTTTGACCAAACCGGCCAAACATTCAAAAAGCACCCAGGGATAGTACCGGGGGAGGGGAAGGTTCCGGTTTACCGCCTGTTCAAAGACAGCAAGGGTGGTATCTGGGCAGGCACGCGGAAAGGACTTCTTAAACTTACGATCAATGGTGACGCTGTTTCAACGAAGGTGATCCGTTTACGGGCTCCCTCAGGAGAAGAGGATTGGATAAACAGAGCACTTTCGATCATCGAAGGGGAGAGCGGGGAGCTCTGGCTGGGGACAGTCAGCGGTATCGTCAGATACTCCACCGAAACCGGCAATTACAAGACATTCTACTTCCCGTGCGACTTCGGAGATGAAGGCAACAGCTATATCCTCTCACTTTACCGTGATGGCAACACCCTCTGGGCCGGAACGAACAGCGAAGGCCTCCTGAGGATCAACACTTCGAACATGACCTACACCCGCTACAGCACCCGGCCTGAAAGCAGCTTAAAACTCCTCAGCGACAAGATAATGTCGATCACCAAGGACAAAGACGGTAACATCTGGGCGGGAACGATGAATGGCGGCATTAACATAATCAGCCGCGACCTTAAGAGCATAAGATATTTGACCACGACAAACGGCTTGACGAGCAATCTGGTGTTTGGTTTGCTGGCCGACAGTTCCGGATTCATTTGGGCATCAACCACGAAGGGCCTTGTGAGGATAGACCGCCGCACACTCAAAACCCGCAACTACACCAAAAGTGACGGTGTACTATCTGTTGATTTCAACCAGAATGCTTATTACGCTGGATCCGATGGAAAGTTTTATTTCGGGGGAAGCCGTGGGCTGACGGTTTTCGATCCCACGGAAGTTCAAAGAAGCGGTATAATCCCAAAGCTCGCGCTGACCGATCTGAAAGTATTGAATGAACCCGCCCTAGGCAGACTTACTGATGGTGAATTGGTGCTTGAGCATGATGAGAACTTCTTCTCGTTCGAAATGTCAGCGATAACATTTGAGGATGATGCCTACAACCTCTACTTCTGGAAACTCGAGGGGCTAACCGATGAGTGGGTCAGCGCCGGAAACCGTAGAACTGTTGATGTCTCTAACCTCCCGCCGGGGGAATACACACTTAAGGCGAAGGCCTCAAACGGGGATGACGGATGGAGTGGTGAGACGGTGCTTGCGAGGATTGTGGTGGTTCCCCCATTCTGGATGACCGCGTGGTTCTGGACCCTCACCGGCCTCTTTTTAGCGGGGGTAATCGTGATGATAACATACACCCTTTCCCGCAGAAAACTGAACCGTGAGATCGCGGAGCTTGAAAAAGAGAAGATGATAATGCTCGAGCGGACCAAAACCCGCGACAGGATAGCCCGCGACCTCCACGATGATCTTGCATCAACCGTAAGCGGTGCCGGGCTCTATATGCAGTCGGCAACAAATGTGCTCGGTCGCGATGATGAAACCGCGAAGAAGATGATCGAGAAATCAGCCTCGCTCCTCACTGAAGCAGAGCAGGCGATGAGGGATATCGTATGGTCGGTCTCCCCGCAATACGACACGGTTGAGAACCTCGCGCTTCGCATCAGGATACTCGCCCGTGAACTTTGCGAGGCAGCGGGGATCAAGTTTGATTTTGAGAACACAG
>RHKR01000532.1 GCA_008363265.1 Chlorobiota bacterium | reverse complement strand
GAGATACTGACTTGGCGATGACGAGACTTTTCGGGGGATTCAATGAACGGTTCCATTCCCCTCACCGGGAGGCTTGGCCTCTTGACCCCGGATTTAAGGAGAGGGAAGTTTTATACAAGCTTTACCATCAGATGAATCATTTAATATTGTTCGGCCAGGGATATCTCGGGAATGTAAAATCGGGGATAGAGCTACTTATCTGATCACAGGTCAACTATCTTGTTTCTGTCGATAACCTTGAAAAAATATTTTCCCGGATTGAATTCCTCCAATGCCATGCCGATGAATGACTCCAGTTTGGCCGGATCGGAGCAGGTGTAAATATCGATCGAAAGTCTCGACTCTTCGGGCCACGAATGGAGCAGCGCGTGCGATTCAGTAAGAATTGCAGCCAAGGTAAGTCCGTGTGGCGTGAATTCTTTCTTCTGAGATGATACCGGGGTAAAACCGGAACCTGTTAGCATTCGCATGAATTTTTCTTCGAGCGCGTCATTATCAGCCAGATCGCCGTTGCTGCAATTACAAAGCTCGAATATCAGCGAAAATTTTTTCATCATGATTTCTATAAACCGTTTATCAGTTTGTTAGAAAAATAATCAAATAGCACCGATAATTTAGCAGAAATTTGGTTATATTTCGATCAAAATTAAATCAAAGAGGAAATAAATATGTCTTCAAAGTTTGAACTCGTGAAAACCTATTTGGTGAATCTCGGGTACCACATTTCAAGAGAAATTCCCGAAGAAGAGATCGTGATCGTAGATGATTACGAGAAGGGGATATCGAATCTGATCATTGACTGTGAGCAGCCGCTCTTGATATTCGAGCAGTATATAGGCCGGGTTAAAAAGGATGAGGTTGCTGTCTACAAACAACTGCTTCAGATCAACAGGAATCTGGTTCATGGCGCGTTCGTTCTCGAAGAGGGTCAGAATAACCTTCTCTTCAGAGATACACTTCAGCTGGAGAATCTCGACGAAAATGAAGTTGAAGGGACACTTTCAGCGATCCATTTCGCCATGGCAGAACACACCGATTTTCTCATCGAAATTTGTAAATAGGAGGACCTGATGAGTTTATTCAGAAGATTATTCAAGATAGGGCAGGCAGAAGCCCACAATGTAGTAGATAAACTGGAAGATCCGATCAAGATGTCTGAACAGGCCATCCGTGACCTGAAAGGGAATCTCTCTCAGGCAATGCAGGCTTTTGCCGAGGTAAAAGCTCAAGCGATTAAGATGGAGCGAGATAAAAACCTCTATGGTGAAAGATCAATAGAGTGGGAGCGGAAAGCCGTGCTACTTCTTCAAAGAGCCGAAAATGGGCAGATGGCACCTGAAGAAGCAGAAAAACTTGCCAAAGAAGCCCTTTTACAAAAGGAAGACAGCGTAAAGAAGGCTAACGAATCAGCGGTAAATCTGGAAAAGCAGAATGAGATGATCGGTAAACTTCAGATGCAGATCGAGAAGCTGAAAAGAACGATTCAGCAACAGGAGAACGAACTGATCACCCTCAAGGCAAGGGCCAAGACAGCGGAATCGATGAAGAAAGTTAATAAACAGCTTTCAGGTATCGATGCCGATAGCACGATCGCGATGCTTGAGAGAATGAAACAGAAAGTTGAAGCCGATGAAACCCTCGCGCAGGCATATGCCGAGATGGAAGGGCTGAACGAGGGGTTGAACACCAAGATCGATAAGGCTCTTGAATCGACCGATCTGCAGGGCGATCTGTTGCTGGAAGACTTGAAAAACAAACTCAAGAAACCGTGATAAACCATTACGGGGTAACAGTTTAATGTTACCCCATTAATTTATGATCCGAAGGAATAGTGATGTTCGGCTGGTTTAAGAAAAAGAAAAAAGAAGAAGAACTGCCACAGTATGATCCCACCGATCTAAAAGTGACCGATCTCCGTCGCGGGTTCGTGTTCGATCTCGAAGGGAAGAGTTGGGAGGTTACCAAAGAGTATGAGTACGACTGGGGTGACGACTTCTTTACACTCGAATTTCAAGTCAAGTCTGCAGATGCCACAGCCTACCTCCACATCGAAGAGGATGACGAGATCGAGATCACGGTGATGAAAGAGGTTCAGATAGATAACATCGACCGCACACTGCCTGATGAGATCAGTGAAAATGAAAAACCAAGGCGAACCATTG
>RHKR01000531.1 GCA_008363265.1 Chlorobiota bacterium | reverse complement strand
GACATTGATGAGCTGAATAATGACGAGATAAGAGAGTTTGCAGCGCAACTTGGAGGATCGCTTAAGAACATGTACGGAAACATCAATGAGATGCTTGAGTGGTTTGTTCTTACACAGGGTAAACAGGAAGCGGGGTTTTTACCCGTGGATATCTGTGCTTCGGCCAAAAGATCCTCTGAATTCCTCCTCGGGGGTATGGAAGCGAAATGCATCAATTTCGAATTGAAAGAGAAAACCGGAATGATCGTCCAGGCCGATCCGAGAAATGTTGAGTCGATTTTCACAAATTTGCTTTCCAACGCCATCAAGTTCACACCGCGTGAGGGAAATATCTGTGTTGAATTCGAAGCGGGTGAAGAATTTATTACCTGCCGGATCTGTGACTCAGGGATTGGCATTCCGGAAAAAATGGCTGCAACTTTATTGGATGAGAATACCTCCTTCAGAAGGAGAGGAACAGAGGGTGAAGCAACCTCCGGACTCGGTTTGGCCCTTACCAAAGGACTTGTTGAGATTTATGGTGGCAGACTTTGGTTAGAGAGTCAGGTAGGAAGAGGAACCATTTTCAGTTTCACACTACCAAAGCATCATGGTTCAGATAAAGAATAGACTCATCTGACACTTTAGTGGCGGTATTTTATCAAAATTGGTAATAAAAAGTGTTAATTTCGGGCACTGTTATATTTTATTGAGGAAAAGCATTGGAAAGGTCATTTTCCAGTGTCAGGGTCAGAAAGTCATCCATCATCAAAGAGGTGGATATTTTCAGTGCCGCAAGTGTCAGTATCAGTGAAGCTGTGATGACCCGGAGGCAGAATTCGATCGATCTTGTAGCGAAAGTGCTGCAGATTCCCGCCGTACTTGTAATGAGACTTCACGAAAAAGAAATTGAGGTTTTCCTTTCGAGCAGATTCCCCGGCAATCCATACCGGCAGTCAGCCCGTGATCATCTTCTTCAAGGGTTTTATTGCGAGACAGTGATAGGGACCGGTACCGGCCTGGCCGTTAAGGATGCACTTGAGGATCCGGATTGGAAAGAGAATCCCGATGTTGATCTGGAGATGATCTCCTACCTCGGCTTCCCTCTCAAGTGGCCCGTCAGGTGTTGGGTCATTTGGATTTGTCGATAACATCCAAGAGACTTAAATTCTTTGACGGCGCGGGAAACGGTATTCGTTTCAAGGCAGACCCTTACATGCTATCTGTGGTGATTCGCAACCTCCTTACCAACGCTATAAAATTTACCGAAAGAGGGGGTTCAATAGAACTCCGCTGCGCAGTGAATGAAGACCGTTTGACACTCGAAGTCAAGGATACAGGCACAGGAATGGCTCCTGAGGTGATCAGAAAACTTTTTTCACCCGACTCCAGGGGTACCCGGGGAACCGAGGGAGAACCTTCATCAGGACTGGGCCTGATAATAGTGAAGGAATTTGTTGACAAACACGGCGGTACGATCACTGTCGAGTCGGACGCCGGAAAAGGATCAACCTTTACCGTAAAACTTCCCGCCAGACTTTAAAAGAGTGAGGGGAAGCCTGACCGGTAATTTCAGGTCATTCCTCTTCCTTTACCAGCGGTAAACTGACAATAAATGTGGTTCCGGCGTTCTGTTTTGAGCTGAAACGGATCGAACCACCGATCTGCTCAATATAATCTTTCGTAATGATCAGGCCAAAACCTGCCGAGGGCTCCTCAAATGTACCGATCCTCTTTATCTCGGGCGCGACGGTAAATATGAGCGGCTTGAGATGCTCCGGAATGCCGATCCCTGTGTCACCCACCAGCACTTCAACATTCTCATGTGAAACTATCGCATCAAAATAGATAACCCCATTCTCCTTACTGTATTTGATCGCATTTGTGAAGAGGTTACGAAGTATTGCCTTGAGATATTCCGGTGGTGCGAAGACAGAGATATCATCTGTTATCTTGTTATGGACGAATAATTTCTTCTTTGTTATATCCAGAAAGTAAAAATCGATCAACTGGTTCACAATGGTCCCAAGAGGAATGAACTTGAATGCCGGCTTGATCCCCTTGCTGAGGTGAACAGACCACTGAAGCAGTTCGTTGAGCAGGTCGGAGAACCCTCGAGCATCTTTTCGATCTTACCGGCTATAACCATCCCCATCCTGTCTTCGTTCTGTTCGAGGTGATCAGCCATCATAT
>RHKR01000530.1 GCA_008363265.1 Chlorobiota bacterium | reverse complement strand
ATCAGTCTGATATCGCGGGCCATCTCCTCATAAGAGAGCATGCTCCCTCTTTCGGAAACCGAGGGGATGTAAGTAACACCCTTCAGTGAAAACTTTCCGTTGTTCAGATTGAAGCTGTTGTCTCCGGGTCTGAAAAAATAGAATCCTACAGGAATCACGGCCTCGTCGAGCAACACATCACCCGCGTAAAGTCTGAACTCGACATCGTACATGTAGGGTGACGAGGGTGACCACAACCGGGGATCGGAAATATTCAGCGCGAGTGTAAGTTCCTGGTCTTTTCCGGGTTCCAGACTGAATTTCTGATCCGCTGAGCCTGCTCTTCCATCCTCTGATCCACTGCCCCGGACAGTCACCTGGAGATCAAACTTGTTGCCTATGCTGTCAGTGGCCGACCGTCCGAATTTACGGTTGCTGATCCCGGCGAGAAGCGACAGTTCGACACGGTTGCCGTTAGGCGAAACCTTGTAGTTAACCGCATATTCACCGACGAAAATATCAGGCAACTCCTGAACAAAAACCTCTCTGAATATCCCTTTGTTATTATAGGGATAGAGGAAGCTCATCTTGAAGGGGAAGGTCTCCCTTTTATCAAGATTACCGTTCACTTTAACCGAGAGTTTGTTCTGTCCGGAAGCCTTCAGGAGATCACGCGGCAACAGAAAAGAGAACGGAAACGTACCACCCGGATGCCGGTAGATCATCCTGCCGTTCAGCATTATCTCTGCCTTATGCGAAACACCCAGAAATACAAGCTTGTAGTTCTTTCCTCCTGCCGGAGTAAAAGGAAGTATCTTTTCGAAGATCAGTTCTGACTCTGATTCAAAAGAAGAGGGGACATTAACCTGTTTGGCGGCACCATCAGGTTCATCAGCGAACCGGACACTCCAGCCGCCGGCGAGGGATATCGTTCTGCGCGTCCCGGATTGCTCAAGGTAATCGAGGTCTCCATCGCGCTGGGCGAGTCCTTCTGCAGTTGTAAATTTAGCCTGACCATTTATTCCCCAGGTGAACAGCATAAATGTCAGCGAGATTATAGATAGTGATCTTATCAAACTATACATCCCAAATCAAAAAAAATAAAAAATCAAGACCTTGAATATACTGTATCGGGGAGGGGGAAAGCAAGGATGATAATAGTGGTTAACGGTTAGTGGTTAGTGGTTAGTGTCGTGAAATGTGAAATGTGAGATGTGAAATGTTATCCGCCTGTGGCGGAGTTAGTCAACCTTAAGCCTTCAGTCCGCCGCAGGCGGATCAGCCATGCTCCCTACTCCACACTCCACACTATACACGATACACTAAAATAATTTGCACAAAACATTATGAACTCTTATATTTGCAGACTGAATTTGAATTAACCCAAAAATCCAAAAAGACACAAGTTTACTATGGCAAATCACAAATCGGCTGAAAAGAGAATCAGACAGAGCGCGAGAAGGCGCGATATCAACAAGGCTTCACTTTCGAAGATGAAAACTCTTGTTAAAAAGGTTCTCTCTACCAACACTCTTGAAGAAGCCACTGCTTTCTACAAAGAAGCTGTTGCGCACCTCGACAGGATCAGCGTTAAGGGGAGAATCCACAAAAATAACGCCGCTCGTAAGAAATCAAGACTTACGCTGCACGTAAACAGCCTTACTAAACAAGCTTAATGCCGACTGAACTTCCGTGCCCCGCGCACGGAAGTTCTTCCGGTTACCCCCCAAAAGCTTTATTTCCCCGCTTTCTTTCCTAAAACATCCAAGAACTATGCCTTTTTTTGCCGTTCATCACTGAATGGCACCGCTCATCCTCTTTCACCGTTCCCCTATTGACATTAATTCCGGAATTTCTGATATTTAGCCCGTAACTTTTTGATATTATTATGATATCACTTTATAATCACCGGAGTCAACAATGATCAAAGAAAAACCGATCAAAACGAGCAACGGTCTTGCATATCTTCTGCTCTATCTGTTTTTGATCCTTGCCGCAATCGGCATCCTGATCGCAAGAGGTATAAACGCCTCCAACGACTATGTGGATGCTCTCTTTATAGTACCTTGCATCCTGACGATAATTGTGTCAGCGATCATGCTCGGAGGTCTCTATACCATCGAGCCCAACTCGGCGGTGGCACTTCTACTTTTTGGAGAATACAAAGGTACCGATCGTGCCGAAGGATTCCACTGGG
>RHKR01000529.1 GCA_008363265.1 Chlorobiota bacterium | reverse complement strand
CGTTACCGGGTTGAGACTGCTCGTTGATGACCGCTTCCTGAAATCTCTGTTCGATTAGGGTATAAAGCTTTTCGAGTCCTTCGCGGGTTCTTGTAAGTTTCGCAAGCTCAATGGCGTTTCTCGGAAGGGCACCGAACTTGTTCTCATAAAGCCCAAGTTGCGCGGCGATCTGCTTGATCGAGAAATCGAGACCCTTTTCCTGAATTTCAAGTTCAAGTATCTTCAGGGCAAGTGTTTTGTACTCTTCCGGTGTGTTTGCAACTGCACTCTTCTGGAATTTCTTTATTTTACCATCGAGTGTCTCTTTAAGAATATTGATCTTTGCATCGAGATCTTTCAATGCCTTGGCGTTTTTCGGGTCTTTATCATTGCCTGAAACGAGCATTTTCTGGATCTCAAGTTTGGCGATCTCAGACTGCAGCTGCTCAAAGAAACCTTTGATCTCATACTGGGCAAGATAGTCAAGAGCGTCAGGATCCAGCTTGGCAAGCTGTTCACGGTACGATTCGATCGCATTCTGAGTCGACTTAAGTTCGATCTCTTGCATTCCCTTACTCGACTCGAGTGTGGATATCTGTGAGATCAGATTCGATGCCTGATTATCCAGGGCAATTATGCCGCCACTCTCCTGAAATGCCTTCAGCATGTCTTCAGCATTGTTCAGTTCGTTAAGTTTTTCACTTCTCTGCTGATCGAGGTAGTTCTTAACCACAACCAGCTGATCGCGGTTGAACGCAAGGTTCAGGTTCCTGTACTCGGATGCATAGGTGTTCGCGACCATCGCCGCTTCAAGCGGTGAAGGTGAACTGGCCGAAAGGATGACAAAATCGAGACCCCTCTTCTGTTCCACAGTTGTGAGAACGGAGAGTTGCTGTGCGAGCTTGTCCTTGGTCATCAACACTTTCTTGTTGGGGTCAACCTTGTCGGATGTTAGAAGTACGGAAAATGTGTCTTTTTTCTGCGCAGCATTGAAAGAATCAATGAGAGCGGAAGCAACCCTCTCACGGAGGGTGTAACTTTTGATAACCTCGATCTCATTCGAGATGAACCTGTCTTCGGAACCGAAAGGTTGAAGAAGAGGATTCGACTCGAGGATGTTTCCTGAATTCTTGTTTATCTTTACGAGTGTCGAGGAATTATAGATATCAACAGCGTTAATTGCATAGACAAGTGCGAAAATGAAAGAAACTGCCGTAATGATAAGGATCGGTAATAGGTTTCCACGGATCAGCTGGAGATAGTCAACTATCGAGCGGGTTTCCTGGAATTGCGAATTGTTGAATTCTGTATCCAAATGTTCCTCTAATTTCGTGTAATATTCAGGATTAAAATTGTAAGTGAGATCGCTGCCGACAGTATCTGCAGACCGATGGAGAGATAGTCTCTAAAGAAAAATCTTGGTTCACCTTTCAGGAGGAGGATATCCCCGGGTTGAAGGGTGGGGATTGTGTCGACCGGTGCAATGGTTTCTTCCCACAAAAGGGAGTTGTAATTCAGTTCAAGAACGCGGTTTCCGGTTTTTGATATCTGGGAACTGTCTTTCGCGTTGGCCGGAGGAGGAAACGCGGAGGTGTCGCTTGTGGCAAATCTGAATAATGCAATCTGTTCGAGCAGAGCATCAGTTGTTGGTCCTCCAGAATACGCGAGAAGATCAAGAACAGTTGTTCCTTCTGGTACTAAATACTTTCCGGGAAATTTAACATAGCCGAGGGCTGAAACTGTGATATTTATTTTATCTGCGTCGGAGTAATCATAAAATGCTCCGCCTGTTTGCCTTAGTTGGGCATCCCTTCCCACTTTTACATCTTGTGCTTCGATTAAACCTGTTGTTGTGAAAACCAGAAGAAAGAACAGTAACTTGGTAAACCTCATTGTCTCTACTTTTTATTTATGATCTGCAAATATATTGATAATTTGAAACTTTAGAAAGAGTTAATGGTTTCTTAACTCAATTTTAAGGGAAAAAGAGGCCAAATATGTGCCTACGACCGATATTAAAGGAGCGGCTCCCAGTGAAAGAACTGCACCCAAACCACCTGCAGTTTCAGCCGCACTTATACCTAAAAATTCGATCTGCAAATTTACGACAATTGTGTAGATCAGAAATGTGATCAATGCACATACAACTCCAAGGGAAAACGACCCAATATATGCCGGAAATTTTATCTTAAAGAGGCTGCCGCCCACAAGG
>RHKR01000528.1 GCA_008363265.1 Chlorobiota bacterium | reverse complement strand
CTTAAGGAAATGGAGGCCGAAGGGTTTAATTATTACTCGATCGGCAGAAAGGTTATTAAACAAGGACTATAATGAAGAAAACCGCGGTTGTTACCGGCGGAGCCGGATTCGTCGGATCCTGGCTTTGTGACAGACTGATCTCCGATGGACTGAGGGTTATCTGTATCGATAACCTGATCACCGGCAATATCAGAAATATTGAACACCTGTTCGGGAATCCCGACTTCCTCTTCCTAAACCATGACGTTACGAACTTCATTCACGTCCCGGGTGAGGTTGACTATATCCTCCACTTCGCGTCACCCGCCAGTCCACTCGACTACCTTCAGTACCCTATTCAAACCATGAAGGTGGGATCACTCGGTACTCACAAGGCACTCGGACTCGCGAAAGAGAAGAAAGCAACCTTCCTGCTCGCCTCCACTTCGGAAATTTACGGTGATCCTCTGATACACCCCCAAACCGAAGACTACTGGGGCAACGTAAACACGGTTGGTCCAAGAGGCGTGTACGATGAGGCAAAGCGATTCGCCGAATCACTCACAATGGCCTATAACAGATATCATGGTGTACAGACAAGGATCGCGAGAATTTTCAACACCTACGGCCCGAGGATGAGGCTGAATGACGGCAGGGCACTCCCCGCTTTTATTTCACAGGCACTCACCGGACAGCCCCTCACCGTTTTCGGTGACGGCTCCCAAACCCGCAGTTTCTGCTACGTTGATGACCTGGTTGAAGGATTGCTCAGACTGCTCCGTTCGGATGAATCAAATCCCGTAAACCTCGGAAATCCTGAAGAGATCACAATTAAACAGTTCGCGGAGGAAGTTCTTGAACTTACAGGCTCAAATTCTGTTTTGGAATATATGGAGCTCCCCGAGGATGACCCCAAGGTACGCCAGCCAGACATCACACGTGCCGGCAAAATTCTTGGTTGGGCTCCGAAAGTGGACAGACGCGATGGTGTGCTCAAAACCATCGAGTATTTTAAAGAGCAACTGAGTCTTTCAACTGTTTCATAGTGTTTACAATAAAAGAAGAAGTAACAAATTAAAAAAGAAATGACATTGATCCCTGTAAATCAGTACGGCGACAAGATATTAAGGAAAAAGGCACAGCCGGTTCAGAAGATCGATACTGAACTTCTGACATTTGTAAAAGACATGTTTGAGACGATGCACAACGCCTCAGGTGTGGGACTTGCCGCGAACCAGGTTGGCTCGAACAAGTCGGTTTTCGTTGTGGACATCTCGGTTATCAAGGAGTACCCCGAAGAGAAACCGAGGGTTTTCATCAATCCGAAGATAATTGAAAGATCGGAAGAGACCATCTCCTACGAAGAGGGCTGTCTCTCGATACCCGATGTAAGGGCTGATGTGGTACGTCCTAAAAAGATCAAGATAGCATATAAAGACCTCGACTTCAACGATCAGGTTATCGAAGCTGATGAATTCCTCGCCCGTGTGATACAGCATGAGTACGACCATTTACAGGGTGTTTTCTTCACTGACCGCATAAACGAGCGGGAACAGAAGAAACTGAAACGCGACCTCATCAAGATCAAGAACCGCAAGATCGAGGTCGACTACCCTGTGACCGAACGGGAAAAAGAGTAAATTGAAGATCGTTTTTTTCGGGACACCTCAGATCGCGGTTACCGTTCTTGACGGACTTGTGAAGGCCGGTGAAGACGTGGCAGCTGTTGTAACCGTTACTGACAAGGAGCAGGGCCGGGGCAAGAAGATACTCCCCTCTCCTGTAAAAGAATATGCAACTTCGGCGGGAATCCCCGTACTGCAACCCGAAAAACTCCGTTCTGAAGAATTCCTCGAAGAACTGAAAGCAATAAACGCCGATCTTTTTATAATTGTCGCGTTCAAAATACTCCCCGCTTCTGTTTTCAATCTCCCCAAACACGGCAGTTTTAATCTGCACGGTTCGCTTCTCCCCAAATACAGAGGAGCGGCTCCGATCCAGTGGGCGGTGATAAATGGTGACAAGGTTACAGGACTGACCACATTCAAACTCGCCGAAAAAGTTGACACCGGAAACATCTACCTCATGAAGGAAGTGGCTATTGAAGATGAAGACAACTTCGGCACCCTCTACGAAAAAATGGCATCTGTAGGAACGGGTTTGGTGCTTGAAACCGTGGAACTTATAAGATCGGGTGATTACGAACTGAAACCTCAGGATG
>RHKR01000527.1 GCA_008363265.1 Chlorobiota bacterium | reverse complement strand
CTCATGATCCGCAGATCCTACAGCAATGGCTACCAACGGAGTTATGGCATATACTATCCCCAATCCAATAACCGTGATAATGAAGAAGAAGCCTTGACTTATCGATGCTGCTGCCAAAGGGGCATCACCAACGCGGCCCACCATCGCCGAGTCAACCACTCCCATCATGGTGATTCCAACCTGCCCGATCACCACGGGGGTTGCGAGTGATATCGTTTCATTGAAGTGGGTCTTTAGAGTCATTTAATCCTTGTTTTTGGAATGCAAATGTACAAAATAGCCCGCTCTTTATCAGCGATCCTGAGAAGTCACTTGGCTTTTTGAGATTTTGAAATCACCTTTATTTTAATAATTTATCGAACAAAGAGGAACTTTGTTGACCTAAAATCTGTAATTTAAGTATATGGTTTTCAATATATTTTGGGCCCGGGGGAAAGGTGGATTTTGATTAGGCTATGAGCCTTTCAGGATCTTCCCCGGCAACAATATTATTCTATTTTCAGATTATAAACGAAAGGATTCAACATGAGTGACAATCACAACGGTAGTGGCAAGTGTCCATTCCCGCATGGTGCAGCCATGAGTGCCTCAGGAACCCAAAACCAGGACTGGTGGCCTAACCGGCTTAAACTGAACATGCTAAGGCAGCATTCTGCCCTCTCCAATCCCATGGACCCCGGTTTCAAGTACAAAGAAGAATTCAAAAAGCTCGACTATGATGCCCTGAAGAAAGATCTCATTGCACTGATGACCGATTCACAGGACTGGTGGCCTGCCGACTTCGGACACTACGGTCCCCTTTTCATACGCCTCTCCTGGCATGCGGCCGGAACGTACAGAACCTCTGACGGAAGAGGTGGTGCTTCAGGCGGATTTCAGCGTTTTGCACCTCTTAACAGCTGGCCTGACAACACCAATCTTGACAAAGCGCGTAGACTCCTCTGGCCGGTCAAGGAAAAATACGGGAATAAGATCTCCTGGGCAGACCTTCTCGTTCTCGCGGGAAATGTAGCCCTTGAGTCGATGGGATTCAAAACATTCGGATTTGGTGCTGGTCGTGATGACCGCTGGGAACCCGATGAAAGCATCTACTGGGGTACAGAAACAACCTGGCTCTCAGATGAGAAACGTTACTCAGGAAAAAGGGATCTGGAAAATCCTCTCGCAGCAGTGCAGATGGGTCTGATCTATGTGAACCCTGAAGGACCGGGAGGTGTACCCGATCCTGCAGCAGCCGCTCATGACATTCGTGACACATTCCGCAGAATGGCGATGAATGATGAAGAAACAGTTGCCCTGATCGCAGGTGGACATACTTTCGGCAAAGCCCACGGTGCCGCAAGTGCCGCCCACGTCGGCATTGAGCCCGAAGGTGCAGATATCACCGAACAGGGTCTCGGATGGCACAATACCTATGCCAGTGGCAAAGGCGGAGATACCATAACTTCCGGTATTGAGGTTACCTGGACAACAACACCCGCAAAGTGGGGTCATGACTACTTCAAACACCTCTTCGAATACGAGTGGGAACTCACCAAGAGCCCCGCAGGCGCCCATCAGTGGGTGGCAAAGAACGCGGAACCGACAATTCCCGATGCTCACGATCCGTCGAAGAAACACCTCCCTACAATGCTCACAACCGACCTTTCACTGAGATTCGATCCTGAATATGAAAAAATATCTAGAAGATTCTATGAGAACCCTGATCAGTTCGCCGATGCTTTCGCGCGTGCATGGTTCAAACTTCTTCATCGCGATATGGGTCCCAAAGCGTGCTACATAGGACCTGAAGTACCGGCAGAAGAACTTTTATGGCAGGATCCAATCCCCGTGGCAGATTATAAGATGATCGATTCGGATGATATCAAGGCTCTCAAATCGAAAATACTGAATTCTGGTCTTTCCGTTTCAGAATTGGTTTCAACTGCATGGGCTTCAGCTGCGTCATTCCGCGGATCAGACAAGAGAGGCGGTGCGAACGGTGCCAGGATCAGACTCGAACCTCAGAAAAACTGGACCGTGAACAACCCCGCACAGCTTTCAAAGGTGCTTGCGGTTCTCGAAAAAATACAGGCTGAGTTCAACTCCGGCAATACCGGCGGTAAGAAGGTATCGATCGCGGATCTCATAGTACTTGCGGGTTGCGCAGCAGTCGAAAAGGCTGCCAAAGATGCCGGACACGATATCCCGGTTCCGTTCACGCCGGGT
>RHKR01000025.1 GCA_008363265.1 Chlorobiota bacterium | reverse complement strand
CTCGCCCTCTTCGGCGCGATCACAAGCATTATAACCGAGGCTGCTTACAGCATCGTGAAAGGTTATATCAGAAAGAGGTGGCTGGTTGTGGCCGTCGCGGTTGTAGTAACACTTCTCGGGGATGTAACCACGGGGAAGCTCACCACTTCCGTGCTCTCGGTTCTCCTCGTAACCTCATTTTCAATACTCTTTTACACCTACATCGGGGAATACACCGTCAGACGGATATTTGCCCGGCTGAGAGGGGAGAGGCGGATTGAGTAACACAATTTATCTCTGCGCCGCGGTGTTTGTGGCGGGCGCGCTTCTGGGCGGGTTGATCATGCACAAGGTGGGCCGCCACGTTGACCGGACTGATATCCCCGTTCAGCAGCGGGTGGTAACCGTCACCGACACTGTGACTGTGGAAAAACAGAGCCTGATCGAGAGGATAAAACCGGTCTTCAGTACCGACACGGTCTGGATCACGCGGGTTTCTGCAGAGGGGGATCCGAGCCGGGAGGAAGTGGCGGCGGTTCCCGTGTTCGAGGCGGGGGTTGACACAGTGATGTTCGATTCGCTTCTAACGCTGGGGGTGCGGTACACAAGTCCCGTCCCCCTCGATACGCGTAGCCGCTTCACGCTGCGGGCTTCGCTTAAGGAGAGAACCGTAACAGTAAGAGAGACCGTTAACGTGCGGGAGGATGAGGGGTGGCTCCACTTCGGCATTGTTCTCGCGCCGGGATACGGATTCCTTCAAAACAAAACAGATATATTCATCGGAATGGGATTAATGGTGACACTATGAAAAGGATAAAACTTCACCTTAACGAGGGTGAGTTCATCAGGGGCGTCTACCCGAAGCATCAGATCGTCCTTCACGGCACGGCCTCATCCGGGGCAAAGAACATCGGCAACTGGTGGAACATGCAGAGGGGAGCGATCGCCACGGCATACGCGGTCGACAAGGGGGGTGAGCTGATCGAACTCTTCCCTCCCTGCTACTGGGCGTATCACACGGGGAACGGCTCGGCGCACGACATCCACACCGTGGGCATCGAGATCGCCAACGAGGGGTACCTGAAGGAAGTGAACGGCAAATACTTCTGGGATGCCTCCGGGAAGTGGTTGGAGTACACGGGGAAGGTGTTCGACAACAAGGTGAAGTGGCGGGGGTGGCAGCACTTCGCCGCTTTCACTGAAGAGCAGTACGACTCAACCGCGCGGATATGCGCCGAACTTTGCAGGAATTTCGACATCAGACCCGCCGTGCTTGATGGGTATGAGCACTCGGTTTCGTATCTTTCGTTCAAGGGAATCGTAAAACATTGCAATATCTACTCAACCAAAGTTGATGTAACACCCGCGTTCGACACGGGAAAATTCCGGAAACTTCTTGAACAATATCTCTGAGAGCAGCAGTCTTAAAGAAAGACTTGAACACCACTACAGGGCATTCGGGCGGGAGAAACTCTCGCCCGATCCCCTCGAAATACCCCACCGTTTCACCCGGCCTGAAGATATCACGCTTGCAGCTTTCTTTGCAGCGTTCTTCGCTTACGGCTCGGTTTTCCAGATAATCAAGAACGTGAACGAACTCCTCACTCGCCTCGAGGACGCGCCTTATCATACAATAAAAACCGCGGAAGACCTTGAGGAGAGGGTCGAAGGCTTCTACTACCGGTTCTACTCAACCTTTGATGTCGCCACCCTGCTGCTCGCGCTTCAGAAACTGTTAAGAGAGCACGACGGACTTAAAGGACTCTTCATGGAAGGATTCACCCCGGAGCGTGATCTTGCGGCGGGGATACAGCACTTCAGCGGTTGGTTTCTTAAGTTCGCCGGATCTGAAGGAAGGCTCACGCGGGGGTTCCGCCACTTCTTTCCCGAACCGGAGAGGGGGAGCGCGTGCAAGAGGATGAACCTTTTCCTAAGGTGGATGGTGCGGGAGGATGATCTCGATTTCGGCTTCTGGAGTGAAGTGGGGAAGGAGAACCTGATAATTCCCCTCGATCTTCATATCGCGAGGATCAGCAAACAGCTCGGTCTGACCGCGCGTAACGACTCCTCATGGCGCACCGCCTCTGAAATCACGGCAAAATTGAGGGAATTTGATCCGGAGGACCCGGTGAAGTACGACTTCGCGCTCTGCCACATCAGCATGCGGAAGCTGGAGTTTTAGTTACTTTATCTCTTCTACGCCGGCTATGTACCAGGAATCGCCCTTTTTAGCCAGCCATATCCTCGAGTCTTTCAGCACAAGCTGCCTCGTAACCTTGTTCAGAGCAGAAAGGGCTTCCTTTTTAGCCGTCTGATCCATCGACGCATCACTGTCAATGAAATTTTTAACTGCCATCAGGCGCGACCTCTCAGGCATTGTTATCAGCACGGGGGGAGAGTACTGATCGAACCTTCGGGGTGCCATGAATGTGAGGAAGAACCTCTTGTAAAGATTAAGACTTTTCGGGAACGATCGTTCACCCGAGATCGAGGCGACACTTCCGCCGTTGAAGACCACCTGCAGAAACGGGGTGGCGGGGTCGGTCATCCCCTGCAACCCGGCGAGGTCATCAGCTGTTCCGTAGAGGAGCACCAGCCTGCCCGTGTTGAGGAGCGAGGTAAGGGAAGTGTTGTCGAGTCCCGAAGGAGCGGTCCTGTTCTTCCCGCTGCCTTTGGGTGCCGCGGGTTTTTTCCCTGAAGGGACGAAGAGTAGCTCGGTCATCCTGCTGTCGACCTGCTTTACCCACAGTTTCCGGTTTTTCAGGTTGGTTATCAGGCCCCGCTTGAAGAACTCGGCATCGAGCCTGGTTTTGAAGAAGCCAGTCGTTACCATGAAATCCGATTTCTTGAACCCCGATCCTTGGAATATCTTCAGATCGAACCCTTTCTTGTCATAATATTTCGCGACCTTGCGTGACTCAGCCTCACCAATTCCCGACCACAACACCACGGTAAAGAGATTTTTTGCCACAACAGGCGTGGTAACAGGGCTAAGATCAGGGGGAAGATTGGGTTTTACAGAATCGGGACGGCTGTCGCGGGGCGGGGCATAAACTATGGTTGAAGTGTCTCCGGGCTGTGGAAACAGTTCATTTATGAGAAATAGCGCACAAAAAATTGCAAAGAGGTTTACTGATCTCATAAAATTTAATTGATGCTTCCCTAATCTAAAGATTTTTTTCTAATTTGGATTCAGAAATAACAAAAATTGTTTTTTTTGAACAGCATATAATGTCACATAAACTAAACCGCGAACGGCTGGATGTAAGGATTGAAACGGTCGCGATCAGCGATCCCGGCACGGCGAGAGAGCTTAACGAAGATTTTTTCGGCTACCTTTCCGGTGAATTCGGCTACCTCTTCGTCGTTTGTGACGGAATGGGCGGCTCGGCCGGCGGTGAGCTTGCCTCGAAAACCGCGGTTGATACCATCCTCGAACATTTCTCCGATGTCCCTGAATTCTACACTCCCTACAAGGAGTTACAGGCAGCCTTTGCCCGTGCCAACACAAAGATAAGACAGATCGCCCTTGAGATCCCCGCATACGAGGGGATGGGCTCTACAGCCGTTGCGGCACTCGTGATGGACGATCAGCTCCACCTCGCACACCTCGGCGACAGCCGCATCTACCTGATGCGGAACCGGAGGCTCTACCTCGTTACCAAAGACCACTCACTCGTTCAGGCGATGGTCGACAGGAAGAAGCTCAAAGCCTCGAAGGCCGCCAATCACGAGAAGAAGCACATCATCACCAAGGCACTTGGTCCGCGTGAGACCGTAACAGCGGAAGTGTCGGCTCCCCTGAAACTTTACAACGGTGATATTCTCCTCCTCTGCACCGATGGCCTCACCAACGAAGTACCCGAAAAGCAGATCCGTTCGATCCTGAAGAAAATGCCCCTCGAGCAGGCTGCTCAGGCCCTCGTGGATGCCGCCAACAAGAACGGCGGCAAAGACAACATCACCCTGCAGCTCGTCTCCATTTCCGGAATCACGGGCCTCCCCCTCGGATACCTCGACCGCAACCCCGTCCACAAACCGCATAAATACCAGAACCTGATGGTATGGGGGCTCTATGCCCTTATCCTCGTGCTGGTGGTGGTGTTGGGGTATATTTCGTTTAGATTCTTTTTTTAAATGTGAAATGTGAAATGTGAAATGTGATTTTTAGGGACGCGCTTGCCCTTGGGGAGATACACACAGATTTAACGGATTAACGCGGGTTTTTTAGGACGCGGATATCGCCGCGGCAAAGTGGGATTTGGATTCCACCCCAATCCGCCGCAGGCGGACTCCACCCTATCTACTATACAATCTTAATTACTTCTCAGGTATGTTTCTTTTCTGTGATCCAGAATCTGTGATCCTTATCGAGGAAGACTACATGGAAAATGTTGTCCTCGAAATAACCAATTACACATTCCTTCCCTTGAACATGCATTGAGCACCATTCAACTCCAGTGGGAACGTGCTTAGGGTGGTAAAAATCCGATTCGGGGGGGAAATCAACTTTGGTATACTGTGTTACAAATTTTTGCGCCAAGGCTTGTTTTACTGTGAATTGGTTCAATTCTTTAAGTCTATTTAATGCCAGTGCAAGTAAGTTTTCCTCCTCCCAATCCTGGAAACCCTGTCCCTGATTAAGATCGAGATCCTTAAAGCTCAGGACGATCAGGGGCTCCCTCGTGCCCGGCTTTAATTCTCTGTGCCCGGTTTTCCGGCTATAAGAATTAGCACTTCTGGCATCGTACTGGGTTTTCTTATTCTTTCCCATACATTACTTCATCTAATTTTGAACCGGAAGTAAAATATGGGACAGCACCATACCTGCCGTCAAGGTAATTCTTCGAGAATGAAGATCTATTCCTTACCGTACCGGTTTTAAACTCTCCCAAAGAGACCAGTTCCGACGCACCGAACTGATTCTTCTCGACAAACCAGATTTGATCGCGTCTGAATACATCTTTATCCAGGATCGAAGTATCATGTACCGCGCATATCAGTTGAGCAGAATAGTTTTGCTTGTTGTTAAACAATTCTATCAGCTTAATGGTCAGCAAGCTGTGAAGCCGGGAGTCAAGTTCATCCACAACTAGAACTTTTCCGTTCTTGAGGGCATCATACCATGGACCAAGGAGATAGATCAACTTCTTTGTCCCTTCCGACTCATCCTCTTCGAGATCGAAAGGTACTGTGTCCAGAAGGATATTTTCAGGCCCGTATTTCCTGTGGAACGTGAGCACTTTATCTTGCGCCGGTTGCTTTGCTTGAAGTTTCTTCAGTGCAGAAATCAGATTCGCAACATCTTCATCTTCTTTATGCTCGATTTCATTCGTTTTATCCGCAGAACCAGTGTCCTGGTTTGTGGCAATATTTGTGATTTCGAGGAACCTTAGAAATATTGATGCCCAGTTAAGGAAAGACTGATCCTCCTTAAGTTTTGATACCGTGTAACGCTTGTAACCGATATCATTGATCCCGGTGATGATCTTAAAATTATCGAACCACGTTAGAAGGTCTGCTGAGATCTTTTTGTTAAAGGTTGCCAATAAGGTTAAAAAAAGCACACTCTCCTTTAGATCCTGTTCTCTACCAATTCCTTCTTTGAAGGATGATCTGTTGATTTGAACATCCTGTAAATTCCTCTTAAAAAGATAGACCTCCTTACTGGTAGTGTGGAACAACCACTCAGATATTACCCGGTCGTGATCGATCTCAAAGCCGTATCTGTAGATAATTCCATTGACAAGAAAAATAATTTCGAAGAAAGCAGGTTCCTTCTCAGACGCGGCATCAAGGGCAAATTTCTGTAAACTGAATTTCCGGTCAAAGCCTGTGCCCAAAGCAATGTAAAGTGAATTGATCACCATTGTTTTCATGAACAACATGGCTCTGGTGAGATTGCTTTTCCCACTGCCGTTGTTTCCGTAGATCACAGATGACTTCAGTAACTTGAAGTTTCGTGTTGTTTCGATAATATGGCTCTCTTCATGTTCTTTAAATGGCTTCGCCGCAACCATCGAGAATGTTGTTCTCTCTTTGAACGAAAGGAAATTTTTAACACTGAACTCAATTAACATTTTCGGATTTTCCTGTTTTCTTACATTCAAATATATGTTAAATACTAAAATTTGCAAAAAAATTTCAAAATTTCAATTATAAATTAGCTTTCTCACGATGTGACATACATTCTAAATGTGATATGTGATTTATATGACGCGGATATCGCCGCGGCAAAGTGGGATTTGGATTCCCCCCCAATCCGCCGCAGGCGGACCTAACATTTCACATTTCACATTTCACATTTTTTTCACTAACTTTCATCTTCGCTTATAAATGATTTTAATTCGATTTGGACAACGGATACTCCCGCATGCTGAGCAGGCCGCTCATGCTGAAACGCACATTAAAGGTAGTTGAGATACACTCTGAGACGGGTGACTGGAACCTCACGCGCGAAACGGTTTTTTCGCGGGATGTTTTCCAGAGCACGAAGGTCGCTACGGTCAAAGCCGATTTTGGTGAGATCAAACGCCGTCTTGTGACCCTTTCCCCCGAAGCATTCGAACTTTTCTCCCGCGCCACTGCCGACACGGCAAAATACATCAATCTTATCGCCATATTCACCGTTTACCCCTCATTCCGCGGCTTCATGTCGGATTCGGTATATCACCGCGTTCAGATGGGTAACCGGGAGCTGGTGAAGATGCACTACCATCAGTACATCGAGGAGCTGAAGTACAGCCATGAAGAACTCCGCTACAAGCGGGATGTAACAATTGAAAAGAGCGCGCAGTTCGTTTTCCAGATACTCCGTGAAACGGGAATAGTTGAAGGCGAGCGGGTTATCCCCCCGTTGCTGCCGTATGAGGTGGCGGGTCTCCCCGAGCTGAACGATCCCGGAATAAAAAGGGCTTTACTGCAATGAATCTTGATCAGCTATACAATTATATAACCACTCGCGACCTTTTGGTTAACGCCCGCTCGGCCGGGCACCTCCCCGTCTATCTTTACGCTTATTCCGCCGCCGGTGAAGACACCTTCGCCGCTGAACTGCGGGGCCTTACCTCGAATCTTATGAGAACGGGGAAAACGGTGCTCCACATCGATCTTTTTGAACTGGTGGTTCAGATCCTGAAGGAGGACGGCAGTTTTGATACCCTCCTCGAAGTGGAGCCGGAGAACGACAAGGGTGAGCTGATGAACCTGATAGACGATGTTGCCAATGTGGAGAGTGTGATAATTCCCCGTTTGAAGGGGGAGATAGCCTCGGGTTCGGCATCGGTTCTTTTCATCTCAGGGTTCGGGAAGTGTTATCCTTTCCTCCGCGCGAAGAAGGTGATCGCTGCACTCGAACAGGGTTTAAGCGATACACCCGTTATCCTCTTTTTCCCGGGGACATACGACGGATGGAGCCTTATGCTCTTCGGCACGCTGCCCGAGCACTCATACAGGGCGATCAACCTAAGTGGCCAGATACACAACAATTGAAACAGGAAGGTGAGTCATGAAAATCCATGAAATGTTTGTAGAAGATATCTCCCGCCGCATCGAAGTGGTGGTAAAGGTATCCGACGAATCCGATCTCCTTAACGAAGTGCGGGAGTTCGTGGTAACCAAAGAGGTTAACAGGATACTGGTCGATCTCTTCGGCAGGTACACTTCAGATGCCTCAACCAATCCGGGCGTGTGGCTCTCGGGCTTTTTCGGCACGGGAAAGTCGCACCTCCTCAAGATGATCTCCCACATTCTCTCGAACCGCGAAGTTGACGGCGTAAAACTCGGCGAATACTTCAAAGGGAAGGTGAAAGATGATTTTGAGTGCGAGGGGCTTGTAACCAATGTACTCCGGATACCCACGCAGACGATCCTCTTCAATATCGACAGTATAGCGGAGCAGTCGCACCGTTCCGGTGAGGCCAACATCTACATGCCGTTCAAGAGGATGTTCGACCGCGCCCTCGGTTTCGCGGAAGACCCTTCGGTCGCCAAGCTGGAGCGCGACCTAATATACGCCGGCAAGTTCGATCACTTCAAAGAGATATTCAAGCGGATCTCCGGGAAAGAGTGGCTTGAAAGCCGCGGCAAACTGATGGTGATGGGGAAGGCGCTCGATGCCGCTTTCGCCGAAGCGCTCGGGTACGACCCTGAAACGGCAAAGGATATTAAAACCAGGTACAAGAACGATACCCCCCTCTCGGTCGAGAGTTTCATAAAGGATATCAGGGACTACCTTGAAACAAAACCCTCAAACTTCCGCCTCGTCTTCCTCGTTGATGAGATAGGGCAGTTTATCTCCCGCGACCAGCGCACGATGCTGAACCTCCAAACACTGGTTGAAGACCTTGCTGTCGCGTTCAAAGGGAGGGTGTGGGTTATGGTTACCGCTCAGGAGGAGGTGACCGAAATGGTGAAGGCGATGACCGCGGCTCAGAAATCAGACTTCTCAAAGATCATGGCCCGGTTCGAGGTGAGGGTTAATCTTACTTCTCAGAACGCACGCGAGGTTATACAGAAGCGCCTCCTGAAGAAGAAAGAGGATGCCGAAAGGATGCTTGACGACTATTACGAAAAGCTCGGTCAGGTGATCAGAACACGGTTCAACTTTCCCGACGACACCTCGTACAACAAGAGCCTCCCGAACGGAGATAACTTCACAAGTTTTTATCCGATCCTCCCGTATCAGGTCGAATTGTTCCAGAACTGCCTGATTTCACTCTCGAACCACGGGGCGTTCACGGGTAACTACGCGGCTGTGGGAGCCCGTTCGATGCTCGGCGTTTTCCAGAGCGCGCTGATAACGGTGAAGGAGGCCTCGCTCGGCAACTTCGTTCCGTTCGATCTCTTTTTCGAGGGAACCCGTGCCCTGCTGAAGGCGCAGCCTTTCCACACCATATCGGTGCTTGAGTCGAAGAATGAAGACCCCTTCAGCGTGAGGATACTTAAGCTCCTCTACCTCCTTAAATATGAGAACTCTTTCCCCACCACAGTGAAGAACCTCGCCGTTCTGATGTCGGAGAACAGCGATCAAGACCGTTCCGCCCTCGAAGCCCGGATACAGTCGGCGCTCGATCAGCTCGTCCGTTACTCGTTCGTGCAGGAGGTAAGCGGTGTTTACGAATATCAGACAGATATTCAGCAGGAAGTCACTCGGGAGATTAATAATGTAAAACTTGAAGACGGCCAGCTCCGCCGGTTCATTGCCGACCTTTTCTACCGGGAGAAGGCGGGAGTCGGAGAGATCCTCAAATTGAAACACGACCGTACCGGGCTGAACTTCCCTTACTCCCGGAAGATCGACGGACACGATCACGGCACGCCCAACGGCGAAATTTCACTCCACCTGATCATTGGCGCTGAAGACAACTACCCGACAGAAACAGAGCTTTTCACCTTCTCAATGGCGCAGCATCAGTTAATGATCGCCGTGCCACGGAGCAACAAGCTGATCGAGGATGCCGCGCTCTACCTTAAAACGCTCAGGTACGGGCAACTGAACAGTTCGAGCCAGTTAAGCGCCGAAAAACAGGCGGTAATAACCACGAAGAAGGGAGAAAACGAGCAGAGGCAGAGGGGGATAATAGCCCTGCTGGCCGCGCTCCTCGGCGAGGCAAGGTTCCTGCATAACGGCAGGGAGCTCACAAGTCAGTCGAACGATTTTCATGTAAAACTCCGCGAGGCCGGGCAGCAGCTCATCGACGGCTCGTATATCTACCTGAAGAAGATAACAATGGTGCCGAAGAGGGAAGATATAGTAAAACTTCTCCGCGACCATACTTCCGAAGGGTTGATCGCCGAGTTCGGCGGCTTCAACGATGTGGAGAACGAACTCCTCGCCTTCATCGCCAACAAGGCGGGCGACGGCGGGAGGATCGACCTCAGATCGATGATCGAGTATTTCAAAAAGATACCCTACGGATATGTTGACGATCTCATCATACCCCATGCTCTGGTGAACCTCTTCATCCACAACAAAGTGACGATCTACTACAATGTTTCGGAGCTTAACGCCACCGAGATATTCAAACGGCTCGACAACAGCAAAGATTATTCATCGGTGCTCGTTAAAACCAACGAGGACATCTCCCCTGAATTGCTGCAGGAGGCCCGGAGGTTCCACTTCGACTGGTTCGGCAGGCAGCTTCAGGCGACCGACGCCAAGCTGATGGAGCAGGAGATGAAGGATGCCCTCGGCAAGGAAGCACAACAACTGAAAAACCTCCTCTTCCGGAGGGAGAAATACCCCTTCCTCCACAGGATAGAGCACCCCCTTTCAGCACTTGAAAAGGCGATCGCACTGGAGAAAAAACGGTTCTTCGAGTATATCACAGGCATCGCCACACCGATTATGGAGAGCAAGGATGAGCTCGACCGTATCCTCCTCTTCATGAACGGACCCAACAGGGAGCTGTTCGATAAGGTAAAGGAACTCCTCAGGCTTCACGCCGCCGATCTTGAACTGATAGAGTCGCCCGCCAAAGGGATACTCGAAGAGTATATGGAAGCCCCCGAGCCTTACAGGGATACGGCCTATAACAGGATCAATAATGCCTTGATCGACCTTTCGAGGGAACTTGCCGAGCGCACTGCAGCCGTAAGGCAGGATCTGCATCATCTCCTCGACGGGTTGCATTACGGTATCCCCGCGATGGAAGGATTCGACACCGTTCCTGAAGAGAGAAGGCACGAGCTCGACGATGTGATCGAATCATTCAGAGGAAGGGTTGAAAATTCACCCGGTCTGGCGGCACTTCAGAACATAGCCCCGTGGCTAAGGGGTGATGTGAACACTAAACTGCTCGAAAAACTCCACAAGCTACAACCCGTTGAACCGGTCGTGGAAACGGGCAGCGGTGAGCGGAAACCTGAGCCCCCCGCGAAGAAGGCACAATTCGTTCAGATGCGGAACATCAGATCAGACTACAGGAAAAACCAGATAACCACCCCCGAAGAAGTTGAGGAGTACCTCGCTTCACTAAGGGCTAAAATGTTGAGAGAATTAGAGAACGGTAACAGCATAATACCCGGATAAAGGAGACAAAAATGGACAAAGGGAAACTGAAGAACTTCGCCGGTGAGGCCCGCAAGAGGCTGATCGATCACACGGGGGCAAGGATAAGGTATATCCTGACGCATGAAACCCCCGAGCTCGCGGCGAAGGCGGACCTGAAAGAGAAACTCCGCGCGGCGTGGGAGAACACCCCCGACCGTGATGAGTTTATTGAGAGGCATGCTTACACCCTCTTCAACCGTTTGATCGCCCTCAGGTATATGGATGTGAAGGGTTACAACTTCGTTCCCGTTGTCTCGCCGAGGGTGGAGGGGGGCGACCCCGCCATACTCGCCGATGCAAGAAAAGGTTTGCTCCCCGCCGGTCTCCCTGTTGATGCCGCCAGGGTAAAGGCCCTTCTTTCAGGGGAAGTGCCGGCCGTTAATCCTTTCAACGAGGCGTACAAACTCCTCTTTATCGCCGCGTGTGCCGGGTTCAACAAAACGATGCCTTTCATGTTCGAACCCCTAAACTCCTATACCGAAATTCTTCTGCCTGATGACCTCCTGAGTGCAAACTCGATACTCGCTTTCGTGAACGAAAACCTCGGCGAAGAGGAGTGCGAAAATGTCGAGGTGATCGGGTGGCTGTATCAGTTTTATATCTCCGAGAAGAAGGATGCTGTTTTTGCCGACAAGAAGAACGCCGCGAAGAGGAAGAAGGATGAAATTGCCGCGATAACGCAGCTGTTCACTCCCGCCTGGATAGTGAAGTATCTTGTTGAGAACGGTCTCGGAAAGCTCTGGATGCTGAACAATCCTGCCTCGCCTTTGCAACAGCAGATGAGTTACTACCTCCCCACGGAACTCGTTAAGGATGAAGTACCTGAAATTAAATCTCCCGAAGAGATAAAAATACTCGATCCCTGCGCGGGAAGCGGACACACACTCGTTTATGCTTTCGACCTCCTCTTTAAGATCTATGAAGAGTCGGGCTACTACAGAACCGACATCCCCGCCCTGATATTACGGAACAACCTGACCGGGCTAGAACTCGATAACCGTGCCGCCGCCCTTGCCGATTTTGCCCTGATGATGAAGGCGATGGAGTACGACAGGAACTTCCTTACCCGCGGTGTCCTACCGAAAGTCTATTCCCTCAATGACGAGAGGATAATCCACACCTGGGAAGTTGAAGGTGCCGGCCTGACGAAAAAAGAGACGCAGAAGGCGGAGTTTCTTGCTTCCTTCTTCAAGGATGCGGACATACTCGGTTCACTTCTCGATCCCGGTTTTACACGGAATGCCGCGCAAGCTGAATTCTTCCATGACGAGGCAAAGAAGGAGGAGATCGAAAGCCGGTACGATGAGGAGACAACCACCGTTACACCGGTCCGTGAAAAAGTTGAGTTCTCCGCGGAGGTTTACAACGCCCTCAGTGACAAATATCATTTTACGGTAACGAACCCGCCATACCTGCCGGGTAACTCGAACCCCGTGC
>RHKR01000024.1 GCA_008363265.1 Chlorobiota bacterium | reverse complement strand
GAACGTCGTCAATTCATCAAGCACGCCGGCATTGCCGGCATCCTGGCCGCGGGCGTCGCACCCGCCGCCCACGCCCAGGGCGCCGCCATCCGCTGGCGCCTGGCCTCCAGCTTTCCCAAGGCGCTCGACACCATCTTCGGCGCGGCCGATGTGTTCTCGAAGAAGCTGAAGGAAATGTCCGGCGGCAAGTTCGAGATTTCCGTGCATGCCGGCGGCGAGATCATGCCCCCCTTCGGCGTGGTCGACGGCGTGCAGCAGGGCACGGTGGAATGCGCCCACACCGCCCCGTACTACTTCTTCGGCAAGGACGAGACCTTCGCCATGGACTGCGCCATCCCGTTCGGCCTCAACTCGCGCCAGATGACGGCGTGGATGTACGAGGGCAACGGCCTGAAGCTGTTCCGCGAGTTTTACCGTAACTACAACATCGTCAACTTCCCGATGGGCAATACCGGCGCCCAGATGGGCGGCTGGTTCCGCAAGCCGATCAAGTCGCTGAAGGACATGAAGGGCCTGAAGATGCGCATCGGCGGCTTCGGCGGCAAGGTGCTGGAGCGGATCGGCGGCGTGCCGCAGAACATTCCCGGCGGCGAAATCTATCAGGCGCTGGAGAAGGGCACCATCGATGCCACCGAGTGGGTCGGCCCCTACGACGACCAGAAGCTCGGCTTCTACAAGGTCGCCAAGAACTACGTCTATCCGGCCTGGTGGGAAGGTGGCCCGCAGCTGACGCTGTACGTGAACAGCAAGGCCTATGACTCCCTGACCCCCGAGTACAAGGCCATGCTGGAGTGTGCCGCGGCGATTGCCCACACCGACATGCAGGCCAAGTACGACGCCCGCAACCCGAAGGCCCTGAAGGAACTGGTGGCCGGCGGCGTCAAGCTGCAGCGCATGCCCAAGGACGCCATGGACGCGGCCTTCAAGGCGGCCATGGATCTCTACAGCGAATTGAACGCCAAGAACGCGAACTGGAAGAAGATCTACGAGGACTACAGCGCCTTCCGCCGCGATCAGAACCAGTGGTTCCGCTTCTCCGAAATGGGCTTTGACAGCTACATGCAGTCCCAGAAGCTCTGATCGGCGCCCGGGCGCGAAACCGAAAACCCCGCGATCGCTCGCGGGGTTTTTTGTGCCGTGCGCGGCCGGACGGCGGCAACCGGCGCGGCGCTATTTCCCCTTCTTCCTGTCCTCGGCCATTTCCTTGAGGAGTTCCGCGGCAGGATCGTCTTCCTTGTCCTGGCCCGGCGCTTCACCGCCGGCTTCTTCCCCTTCGGGCGCCTGCTCCGCGCCCTCGGCCTTCTCCTCCTCGCCGTAGCCGCCCGGCTCCGCCTCGAGCTGGATGTTCTCGATATTCACCTTGATGTTCTTGTCCAGGCTGTCGAGCACCAGGTTCGGCCAGGAAATGACCGCCGCCACCATGACGACCTGGATGACGATGAAAGCGATGGCGCCCTTGTAGATCTGCGTCGTCGATACCGCCGGGATGCGTTGCTGGGTGATGCGGTCGGTGTAGTCGCTCTTTGCGGCCACGCTCCTCAGATAGAAGAGGGCGAAGCCGAAGGGGGGCGTCAGGAACGAGGTCTGCAAATTCATGGCGATGATGACGCCGCCCAAACAGAACGCGGAGTTCTTCGGTTTTTTCAACTTTTCGAAGTGTATCGCCATCCAGCCGTTTGAGTATTCAGGCAGTTTGAAAGACTTGACATCCGCGAAATAACTGGTTGAGTCACCCTTTCTGAAATAGACTGCGAGCGAATCTTTCGGGAGATCATCCTTTTTTACTTTTTTGAGGTTGGCGGCTTTAAGTGTATCGAACCCGGGTTTCACAAGCGTTACCACCAATTCACCGTTCGGGGTGGTTTTCGCGCCTTTCCCTTTTGGAAGGAGTTTTGTGGAGCCGGAGTTCCTGTCGTAAACATTCAGGACACCGTCTTTGCGTAAAGTGTTGACCTCGAAAATGAGCAATTCGCCGTTCTTGGATATCTGCGGTTGCTCGATCCTTTTCCAAAGATCGTAAATATTATGATCCAGCCGTTTCTTTTGCTGTGGATAGAGAGTCGCGGTTGCGGCCACTATCAGAAACAGGATCAGGAAATGATTGTAAAATCTGGGCACAGTGTCACCTTGGGATTCATTGAACAGATTTGTGAAATAACGAAAAATAAATTTAAGGGATTTACGGGGAATCGACACAATCGTGGCGGCGAATTAAATGAGATCAGCGGTTTCTGCGGGGATGGCTGTGATCAGATCTGAGGGAGAGACGAGTATCTGTGTTCCACGGACTCCCGCGCTTATTGATATTAAATCGAACAACAGAGAGGTTTCGTCGATAAATGTGGGGAAAGGTTTCTTCATTCCGATGGGGGAACATCCTCCGCGGATATACCCTGTCAGGTCGAAAAGTTCTTTAACTTTGATCATTTCGATCTTCTTGGAACCGGAAGCCCGGGCGGCTTTTTTCAGATCGAGTTCACACGAACCGGGAATTACAAAAACAAAAAGTTGGTTGGATTCATTTCGGGCGACCAGGGTTTTGAAAACCATGTCAGGGTCCATCCCGATCTTTCGGGCGACAGAAACGGCATCGAGTTCGTCTTCCGTGACTTCGTAGGATTCAGTGGAAAATTGAATATTCCGGCTTTCAAGGATCCGGACAGCGTTTGTTTTGGCCATTTATCAAGTGTTTGTTTTCCGGATCGCAAGATAATAAAATCAAACCTTTCAGTAACTGTACCGGATATAACTTGAAAGAAATCCAGCCAGCACTTCATGTCCTCTTTTGTTCAACTGGTCAGAAGCGACATTGTACATGCGTCTTTCTTTACGGTCGCTGGTCTTAAGTGAGGTGGCGGGATCAACTATCTTAACCCGGCTGTTGGCGAAGATATGATTTCTGATCTGCTGCATGAAAGGCATGTTACCGCTGAACCGCATGAATTCTTCAGACATATGGTTTCCGCTCCTGAGCATCTGTTCACGGTACCAACCGTTCACCCAGGTTGAATGCGGGACAACCGTAAGAAGCACACGGCAGTCCTTTTTGACTTTGCAGAAGAGGTCGTCAAGGATCTGGAGCATTTCTTCCATGTCTTGGTCCCTGCCGCTTTTCAGCAAGGAAGAGTACTCGATCAGTCCTTTCTGAGGTTCGACAGTCGTGCCGCTTTTCGTCGAGAACTCAAGCTGCTGTGCGACAGGGAGGCAATCGGGTTCAATTTTAGCAAGTTTGGCTCCGCTCATATTGTCGAACACCGAATTGAAAGTGCCACTGATGTAGTCGAAAGTTTTGATCTCGTCGGATAAATAATCGGTAATTGCGGAGAAGAAGCCGGCTTCATCGAGATCGTTTCCCTTTCTGATGTTGTAAAGGTCGTTCGCGGGGTTTACCTGATAGATCAGGATGTCCGGGTTATATTTTTTTATCAGTTTCTCACCGGTCCAGGAAGCTTCTACAGGTCCGGAATAGGGGATTGCCCCGTTAATGATCAGGTGGTCCGGGAATTTGCCGCGGAGGGCTTCCACATAACCGCTTCCGGAAGCACTTACTTCATCACCCAGCACAAGGACGACCGGCTTTTCTGCGGTATCACCAGGCTTTTCTCCGGGGTTGAGATCTTCGAAGGTTCCTGAATGGAAGTTCACGAGGTTGTTTCTGTACGCGACTTCGGTGAGGGTCAGGACCGCGATCAGGAGAATGAATATCTTAAGGGGTTTCGTTATCAAGTGTGACATTTTCTATTAAAGTTTGTTAAAAACACGATGCAATTATAAACCATAGAAAACGAGCAATTTTTGCCCGGAATCACTTATCCGGCTTTTAGGGCGGTTCGACATGGTAATTGTGAGTGGACGCACATAATTGCTGTTTTGGCAGTTGAGGGAGAGGGGCAGTGAATGGAGCACTTGCTATATTTTCACTTTGTATGTAGTGTAAATATTTCATATCTTAAGGGTTGTATATCCACATTTTCATAACCCCATCAATCGTTTTAGTCCCGGAGGAAAACCAGATGAAATTGATTTCATTGAGACTATTTATAATCGCATTAGCAACCCTGCTGTTTGCCGGATGCCTCACAGTTGACAAGAAGGAATACCACTACAAGGTCAACAATGACGGATCAGGTGAAGGCTGGATAAAATTTTATAACATCAAGTCAGCCAAAGACGGAGAAGAGGATGTTTCCCTGAAAGATTTCGCGGAACTGATCGATGACTACGTGAAAGGAACCCGCTTCGAAGACGACAACCCGTCACTTCAGGTAACCTCGAAAGATCTTATGGAAGAAGACGGTAAACTCAATGGTCTCGTGAAATTTAAATTCAACAGTCTTTCCGAGATATCATTCCTTTATGAGGAAGGATGCGGATGTGCTCCGGTTTACTATTCGATGGGCGGTTTCCTCTCGGAGACCTTTGCTTCTTCGAACGGGACATATCTTGGTGAGGGTGGCGGCCCTCAGATCATCAAATGGCCTGCCGGCACAAAGGATTTCAGTTTTACAACCACGGTCAGCACTGATACCACAACTGTCGATCTGTTGAATCAGTACAAAGCCTGGAAAGCCGGACAGAAATAAGTTTTATTAATTAATGGAGTAACTAAAGTGATCAAAAATACATTTTTATCACTGTTTTTATTGTTCCTGAGTACTGCTGTTGTCGCCCAGACATACAGCGGTCCTGCAGCCGGTTCAAAAACCGGTGGTGTTATGGTTAACACCAACAGTTTCGGTCTTACGCCTTCGAACGCGTTTCCAAAGCCTGAAACCATCAGAAACAAGGCTGACTACAAAGCTGATCCTTATTACATCGAAGAGTATAAGGATATGTACGACGCGATCAAGTTCTATGTTGAGGACGCGAACGCCGGTAAAGAAGCAGTTGACACAACCAAAGCGCTTCTTATGAAGAATTTTCAGGGTCTTACACAGACCAACTCGATCCCCCCGGATCCACATGTCGCAGTCGGCGCCGGTTACATTGTAGCCACTGTGAACAGTGATTTCGGTATCTTCGACAAAAACGGCAACCTCCTTAAGAGGATCAACGCCGATCAGTGGTATGCCTCAACGATCTCCGGCCCGGGTGCTTTCGATCCTAAAGTTGTCTATGATCACTTCGACAAGAGATGGGTCATGGTTTGGCTTGATCAGAACGACAGTCCTTCGCGCGGTTACCTTCTGTTCTCGGTATCGGATGATTCGATCCCAACAGGTGTATGGTACAACTTCGCGATCCGCTCTGACGTGAACGGCGACGTCCCAAACGGCAGCTGGATGGATTATCAGGGTGTAGGCTTCGATGATGACGCCATTTACATCTGTGGTAACCAGTTCTCTTTCGCGAGCGTTTTCCAGTATGCCAAGATCAGGATATTCCCGAAAACCCCGCTTTACTCAAACGATGTTAACGCGACCATCACATACACCGATCTTTACGATATCAAATATCCCGCGCCAGGCCCTACCAATCAGAGGATATTCCACATAAGACCGACGATCGCGTACACCCACGATCCGGCAAAATATTATTTTTTGCACGCGCCGGGTTCGTCAAACTTCTTCGCTCTTTACTGGGTTGAGAATCCGCTGACAGCACCTGTGCTCAGAGGTTCGACCGTGCCGACCATTTCCTACTCCGCACCTCCGGATGCCAACCAGCTCGGAGGCGGAACACCGCTGATCTCAACGAACGGTGCACAGTTACAGGATGAGCCGATCTTCAAAGACGGACATATCTGGAGTGTACACTCGATCAGAAACCCCACCGCGGCAAGTTACTCGGCCCTCCATTATGTGAAGATAAATACCTCCACAGGAACCGCCGCAGAGCAGTCTATCCTCGGTTCCAGCGGTCTCTGGTATTATTTCGGTGCTATCTCAGTCGATAAATTCAACAACGCGGCGATGACCTTCGCCCGTTCAGGTGATACAGAGTATGCAGGTGCATTCTACTCATCCAAATTTGCGAATGAGACGAATTTTACGTACAGTTCACCACTTCAGACGGGAAAAGCCAACTATGTGAAAACCTTCGGCGGAACAAGAAACCGTTGGGGTGACTACATGGGAATCTGGCTCGATCCTGAGAACCAGACTGACTTTGTGATATTCACTCAATACGCATCGGCTTCCAACACCTGGAGCACATGGACCGGTATTCTGCGCGTTGCTCCCTACACAGGACCAAAAGCGTTCCAGGACAAGTCTGTTCTCAACTTCGGTGAGATAGAAGTCAATAAAAACAGTCATGTGGAGAAGTTCAGACTGACCAGCTTCGGAACCGATCCCCTGGTGATCAACTCGATGAACTTTAGCACGGGTAACTTTATTCTTAACACGAATCTCTCGTTCCCGTACACTCTTTCACCGAACACCACGATTGATATCGAATTGACAGCTAAACCCCTGGCTCCCGGTGTCATCGCCGACACTCTGGTGCTTAACACAAACAATCCTGATCCTGTCAGGGTGGCAGTTACCACCACAGGTTATGAGATCATCCCCACCAATGAGAGAGCAATGTATGCTGTTTCCGGGGGTGCTGACAATAACAGGCTGTTCTATCTCAGAACCGGCAATGCCGTTCCGACTGAGATCGGTCCCACTACCAAGAACCAGTTCCTCAGCATAGCTGTTCATCCGAAGACCAAGGTTATCTACGGCCTCAGGAACACTTTGCCGATCGAGATAACAAGAATTAACTCGGCTGCCGGAGATGCACATACACTCTTCAGAAGCAGTATCGCGGATCTTTCCAGTATCGCTTTCGATACCACTGGCAATCTTTTTGCTTCCGGTAAAAACGGTAAAGTGTACAGGGTTAGTTTGCTTGATTCAAGTTTCACCGAAAGGTTCACCTCCACGGCTCCAGTACTTTCGATCGCGTTCCATCCCCAGACCAACGAGCTTTATGCATCGCTCTACCGGGCGCTTGGTTCACCGAAAGACATGATCTTTAAGATCAACGTTTCAACAGGCGATACAACCAGAGTAGGTTTCACCGGGTTTGGTTCTGCGATCTTTGATCTCGAATTCGATCCCGAAGGGCAACTATTCGGTCTTAAGGGTCTCACCAATCAGGCGACCGACCTGATCAAGATCGGCTCGACCGCTACCGGTGAACTTGTCGGTTCGACCGGCATAGTCAACCTCGCGGGCATGTCGTTCAACTATAACGGAACTCTTACGGATATAAAGACTCCATCATCTGTTCCTGTGACATTCTCGCTCGGTCAGAATTATCCCAATCCGTTCAATCCTGTTACCAAGATCGAATACACACTTCCCAAGGCTGCAAGCGTAAGAATAACCGTTTACAACCTGTTGGGTGAAGTTGTGAAAGTTGTGTATGAAGGTTTCAACAGCGCGGGTTCATACTCGACCTACTGGAATGCTGACGACGCTACCGGATCAAAGCTTACCAGCGGTGTTTATTTCTACGAAATGAAGGCCAAGACAGCCGATGATCAGGTTTTCAGCGACATTAAGAAGATGGTTCTTCTTAAGTGATCAGTTAACCTTTGAAAAAAGCCCGTGTTCAACTGAATCACGGGCTTTTTTTATGATTTAAGATTCATAAGTGAAAAGTTAACAAAAATATATTATATTTTAAGTTTGAATGAACTGATTTTCCCTGCCCCTTGGCGCAGGCTTGTGGAAATAAAAACCGAAATTTAAGCCGAACAATGATATTAGAAACAACCAGAGGAGATGGAAGCGATATTCTGATCTATTCAGAGAACCGCTTTGATCTGGAAAATAACTTCCGGATGATCCGGAAAAACATTGGAATTCACAATCCGATACGTTTACACTATAACGAAGTGTGCTCGTATGTCAACGATCTGCAACCCAAGACGATCGTGGCCTACCGCTTGCTGACCAATCTTGAGCAATTCGACCTGAACTACGTTAAGTACGGACAGCAGGTTGAGATCAATTCGGTAAGGGAAGTGATCTATTTTGATCCCATTTACTGCATCAAAGAGATGGAAGACAACGGATTCTTGAGCGAAGATCCTGATCTGCGGTTCAGAATACAGCAGGTGGGGCTTAAGTCGAAAGGTGTTATCGATGGTGTGGCGCATTTCGATGAATCCTATTCGTTCGACCTGGAGGCCTCCGAGGTTCAGCATCAGAATGACAGGTCATTCGCTGAACTTCTCTGCGCTTTTGATGAGATCGATTTCGACCGGGTGATAAATCTGATGACGAATGAAGTGATCGATTCACCCAAGGCGGAAGTAGTGCCTAAGCAGGAACCACCCGCGCCCAAGGCCACCAAGTTTCAGGCTCTGACCTCTGAGGATCTCGGATTTCAGAAGAAAGAGACAGTAGAAACTCCATCCGCGTTAACGAGATCATGGAATGCGAAGTCGACCAACCTTTTTGAAGAAGATTCGTATTACGACCCATACAAAGCGGGGCAGAGGGTTCATCTGAAAGATGCCAGAATAGGTTCAAACACGCAGGCGGAAATCTCCCCTGGAACAACCGATCAGAGGAATGCAAGATTTACGGTAGTGGGGCAGGGGCGTTCGAAATCACCATTCGGTACGACCCAGATATCAGGAAGAAGCCAGGCAACTCAGCAGTCCAATGGGAACAGATCGCTTTTCTCTTCATTTCTGGAGAAAAAACGACAGGAGCTCACCTCCAAAGCTCCTGAAGAACCCGAAACTTCACATGATGAGATAACAGATTCGATGAAGGAATTCGCGAGCGACCGTGAAAAGCGTTTCGTGGTGCTTAAACTGCGAAAAGACAAATTATAAAAAAGAAAAGGCTGCCCGGGCGGGCAGCCTTTTTAGTTTAGAAACGGTCTTCCCTGTAATCATCAGGTTCATCGTCATCCCCGGAAGTATCGAGGGTGAACATTGAAGAAAGCATGTCACGGAAAACAAACTTGTCTGAGAGACCGAACTTGCTGATCAGTGAAAATTCACTCATTCCATGAAGAAGAAATTCCGCGAAGAGAGCCTGCTCGTCCGGCTGTATACCTGCAACATATTTCGAAACGAGCCTGAACAAACCGGGTACTTTTCCGAGTGATTCCACATAAGCCTTCTGATCCGTTCTGCTGAGTAGATCTAGCGTGTGCCCCTTCGCAAACCATTCAAGTATTTCTGCATACTCCTTCTTGCCGTCTTCCTCTTTTCCCTTTTTATCGGGCGAAGGGAAGTAGTTAAGAAAGACCGACCTGACAGCTTTCGATATCAACATGTGCGCAACCACGGCTGAACCCTCCTGCTCACCCTCATACACGAGTTCGATCTTCCCTGTGATCGAGGGAACGATCTCAAAAAGGTCGCTGATCCTTATTGCCACATTTTGCTCTTTGTTCTTGAGTGCTCTCAGTTCAGCCGAGCTGTGAAGGTTTTCATAGCCTGAGATAGTCAGACGGGCGGAAACACCACTCTTTTCATCGATATATTCACTCTTTCTGGCTTCGAACGCGATCTGTTCTAGCAGTTCCTCGATGAGGGGTGAACACTTTATCATCTCCCTCTGGGAGGCGTGTAGTCTAGCTTCCTGTTTTGTAATTGCTTTAGCAGTTTCGATCTCTTTCGGATAGTGGGTCAGAATCTGGCTGTCGATCCTGTCTTTTAGTGGCGTTACGATCGATCCTCGGTTGGTGTAATCTTCAGGGTTGGCAGTAAATACGAACTGGATATCAAGCGGCAGCTTCATCCTGAATCCACGGATCTGGATATCCTCTTCCTGCAGAATGTTGAACAGGGCAACCTGAATCCTCGCCTGCAGATCGGGGAGCTCATTTATCACAAAGATCGACCTGTGCGACCGCGGGATCAGGCCGTAGTGGATAACACGCTCGTCAGAATAGGGGAGTTTAAGGGCTGCCGCCTTGATCGGATCGACATCACCGATGAGGTCCGCGACTGAGACATCCGGAGTGGCAAGTTTCTCTGTGTATCGTTCATCCCTGTGTATCCACATGATCTCTGTGTCGTCACCATGGGTCACAATCTGCGACCTTGCGAAGACGGAAACGGGATTGAAGGGGTCATCCATCAGTTCGCTTCCCTTTACGGCCGGGATGTATTCATCAAGCAGGCTGACAAGGGTTCTGGCTATTCTTGTTTTAGCCTGACCCCTGAGACCGAGCAGGAGGATGTTGTGGCGTGAGAGGATCGCCTTTTTCAGGTCGGGGATAACCGTGTGTTCATATCCGTGGATTCCCTGAAAGGGTTCCAGGCCGTTTCTGATGTGGTCGATCAGATTTTCCCTTAGTTCGTCCTTGATCGTTCTGGTCTTATAGCCGGCAGCTTTAAGGTCGCCGATGGTTCTAAGTTCTTCAATATTCATCTTCATCATCTCTTTATCTGACCTTCCTTTTTCTGTTCCTGATAAAATCTTCAAATACAAACTGACCCAGCCCGTCCAGATCGCTATAGAAAGCCCTGCCGTTGTTCACCTTGGTAAATTCGCGTACGAACTGCTGCAGGTAAGTGTCTGACGCGATCATGAACGTTGTTATCGGAATGCCGCGTTTACGTGCGATAGCCGCCTGATCGAGGGTTTTGTTCACAATTTTTCGGTCGAGTCCGAATGCATTTTTGTAATAGCGCAGCCCGATCTTAAGACAGGTGGGTTTACCGTCAGTTATCATAAATATCTGTTTGTTGGCAGTCTTCCTGCGCTTCAGTATCTCCATGGCCAGTTCCAGTCCCGCCACCGTGTTAGTATGGTACGGGCCAACCTGCAGGTAAGGCAGGTCTTTTATCTCTATTGGTCGCGCGTCGTTTCCGAAGACGATTATGTCGAGGGTGTCTTTTGGATACTTTACGGTGATAAGTTCAGCGAGTGCCATGGCCACTTTTTTTGCCGGGGTTATTCTGTCTTCACCGTAGAGTATCATCGAGTGCGAAATATCGATCATCAGTACGGTTGAAGTGGAGGCTTTGAAATCTTTTTCCTGGATCTCGAGATCATTCTCAGTCAGCCTGAAGTCGTCGAGTCCGTGATTGATCTGTGCGTTCCTGATCGAGTCTGTAAGGTCAACCTGATCGAGTGTATCGCCAAACTGAAATTCACGTCTGTCGGAAGTAAGCTCGTCACCGGTGCCAGTGAAGGGAGTCCGGTGATTTCCTGTATTGCTTCTTTTCAGTTTGCCGAAAATTTCTTCGAGCGACTGTTTTCTAATGGTCTTCTCGGATTTGGCCGAGGGGTTAAGGTTACCGGTTGCGGGATCTTCATTCAGGTAGCCTTTCTGTTTAAGATCGTCAATAAAATCACCCATTCCGTAGGAATCAGAAGAGAGTTTATACCGGCGGTCAAGTTGGTTCATCCAGTTGATCGCCTGACTGACATCGCCTGATGTTATCGTGAGAAGCTGCATAAAAATCTTCAGAAGATCATCAAACCGGGCATCTTTAAGAGAAGGGGGTACGTATTTTGTAAATCTAAATCCATCCATATTTCAGTAACAGGACTGAAATAATAATCGTTCAAACTTATTACAAACAAAAAAAGCTGCCTTTTCGGGGCAGCTTTTTTCATAAATCAGTTTATGAGATCACTTGCGTTTCTCGAAAACCTTGTCGATAAGTTTGTAATCCACGGCTTCTTCTGAGGTCATGAAATAGTCGCGGTCGCAGTCTTTTGTGATCTGCTCTATCGATTTTCCGGTATGTTCAGAAAGTATCTTGTAGAGAGTATCCCTGGTTTTCATCATTTCACGGGCCTGAATTTCGATATCGGAGGCCTGACCTGAGATACCGCCAACCCATGGCTGATGTATCATGATCTTCGAGTGGGGAAGTGCTGATCTTTTGCCGTCCGCTCCACCGGCGAGGAGGACAGCGCCCATACTGGCAGCAAGTCCCACGCAAATGGTGGCAACGTCGGGTTTAATGAACTTCATGGTGTCATAGATCGCAAGACCCGCGGATACACTTCCTCCGGGAGAATTGATATAGAGGTAAATATCCTTTGTCGAATCCTCAGCCTCGAGAAAGATGAGCTGGGCAATGGTAAGAGAGGCTACATGATCATCGATTGCGGTCCCGAGGAAGATTATCCTCTCCCTGAGAAGGCGCGAATAGATATCCATACCCCTTTCGCCACGACCTGTCTGCTCGATAACGTAGGGTACAAGCTGGTTGTATATTTCGATTTTGCTGCTCATATTCATTCTTTCAGATAATTTTCTTTACTCTGATAACATCAGAGGGTCGAAGTTCGTTTCAGTTAGTGCAGATGGTCATGATCATGGTCATGGTCGTGATCGTGGTGATGGTGATCATGGTCATGGTCGTGATCATGGTGATGGTGATCATGGTTCTCAACATATTTCTTACGGTATTCATCGGGATCGATCTCTTTTTTCGGATTCTGTTCACCGAGGAACTTATCGAGCATGCCATAAAGAAGCTGATTTCTTACACTGTCACTTTTGAAGTAATCCCTGAGGATGTCTTCGCCGATGTTGTATCTTTCAACTTCTTTCGCCACCATCTC
>RHKR01000526.1 GCA_008363265.1 Chlorobiota bacterium | reverse complement strand
TATGATTTGATTTGTTTGTGATAACAGAGTCCGGAGAGTGTTTCGGGGAGCCGCGGATATCCTTGACTGTTATCGTGAAATATCATTAACTTGAATTCAGAATTTTATTTTTAAGTCCAACAGAAAAATAAGAAAAAATGAAAAAAATCGCGTTAATTTTTTTGCTCAGCCCGTTGTTAATTTTTGCACAGAAACTGGGTGATGTGGCGCCACCTGAACCACCGAAGGAGTTCCCTCCCAACACCCTTGGTCTGGATCTGATGATCGGTGAGGGAGGTTTCGGTCTTGGCGGGTTCTACCGGAAAGATCTATCTGACAACCTGACCTGGTTCACAGACCTTTCATTCAGTGAGGTAAAGGACGACAGGGAGTTTGAATATATCGACTACTGGGGCCGCGTGATAGTGGTGGGGAAGAAAAACCGCGTTTTTCAACTGCCCGTTTATACCGGATTTCAGTACCGGCTTTTTAAGGAGAGTCTTACCGAGAATCTGCGACCCTATATAACCATTGGAGCAGGCCCGAATTTTGTGATCACTACTCCGTTCGACAAAGAGTTTTTTGGCGCATTCGGTTCGGCTCAGGCCAAAATAGGGATCGGGGGTTATGCGGGAATAGGAGCCAATTTCGGGATCAATCCGAGGAACCTCTTGGGATTGAACGTACGGTATTATTATTCACATCTGTTCGACGGTGGAGTCGAAGGAATGCAGGGAGTCTTCAGAGAGAACCTGACCGGTATCTATCTGACGATCACGCTCGGAACGATGTTTTAACCTGCATGGCTGAATCTCTGACGACCGGTGACCTGCTGGTGTGGTTTCCCTTAAACTACAGGAAGTTCAAGGAAGACCTGCCGGGGGACAGATATTATTCGCACGATCATATTACCGGAATAATCGACAGGTACAGAAAGTCCCCACTCTTCGAGATAACCACGGCGGGGCACTCAGTTGAGGAGAGGGAAATTGCCCTGATAAGAGCCGGAACAGGAAATCTGCGGGTTTTCATGTGGGCCCGGATGCACGGGGATGAACCAACCGCCAGCTCAGCACTTATGGACCTTCTAAAATTTTTAAGGAAACCGGTTGAGTTCAAGGAGATCAGGGACACCATACTTGAGGGAGTAACACTTTACATAATGCCTCTGGTGAATCCTGACGGTGCTGAAAGGTTTACCCGGGAGAACGTGAATGGAGTTGATCTTAACAGGGATGCAATTGATCTTTCCTCGCCTGAATCCCGTGTTCTGATGGAAGCCTTCAGGAAGATCAAACCACACTTTGCTTTCAATTTACACGATCAAGGTCGTGCCCATGCTGTTGGCAAGACTGGCAGGTCTGCCACCATTTCGTTTCTCGCGCCTCCACCTGATGAAGCCAAAACAATCACCGAAAACCGCGAAAACGCCATGAAACTTATCACAGAGATCGCGGGGTTGCTTCAGGTGATGATCCCCGGCCACATCGGGCGTTACAGTGATGGTTATGAACCACGGGCATTCGGCGACACTTTCCAGTCTATGGGTGCCGCCACGATCCTCATCGAGAGCGGCGGGTGGGAGTTCGACCTTCCGCGACAATTCCAGCGGGAGCTGAATTTCATTCTGTTCATCAGGGGATTGTATTCGATAGCCACGGGCGGCTATAAAAAACACGGGGTGGAAGGTTATTTTGCCCTCCCTGAGAACAGGAAACTTCTCTACGATCACCTGATCACTGAAGCTTTTATCGACGGTGAGGGGAGGAGTATCGGGATCAACCTCAAGGAAAAAATGAGGTACCCCGTAAGAGGTGTTTGGTTTGAAGGTTTGATACAGGCCGTGGGAGCACTTAAGGGAAGGTCGGGATATCATGAGTTCCTGGCCAAAGGATACGTTATAAAACCGGGGAAAACCCTTGAGCCCGGAGATATTATGTATCCCGGCGGTAATGAACTTTTGGCCGAGGCCGATCTCATCAGGCATATCGACCTGTCCAATTTCTACAGGTATGTTGAGGAGGGGTACACCAACATTCGTGTTTCAGGAGAGGGAAGTAATAAAAGATTTACGCTACTGCCTCTTAATATCGTGAGTGAGAAGGGTAACCGCGGATTGAACCATGACCTTTCACCCGGCCGCCCTGCAAATATCATCATCAGCAAGGGGAAAAAGACCGGTTATGCATTCATAAATGGATTTTTCATTAATGTCAGGTCCCGGCACTTTTATCCC
>RHKR01000023.1:13425-15365 GCA_008363265.1 Chlorobiota bacterium | reverse complement strand
GCGGTCAGGGGCACTGCTACTGCGACGAGCCACGCGGCAGTACTCCGCATCATCGTACCAACTACCACCGCGCAGAACACGGTTGGAACTGGAATTAGGGCCCCTCGGGTCTGTCTGATTAGTTGAACTGTAATAGTTTTGATCATACCAGTCCCAACACCATTCCCAGACATTACCGCTCATGTCAAATATTCCAAGCTCATTCGGCTGTTTCTTGCTTGACTCTTTTGTTTCGCTACCGGAATTATTACCATACCAGCCAACTGCATCAAGATCATTGCTGCCGGCGTATTTGTATCCTCTACTCTTGTTCCCCCCTCTTGCCGCATATACCCATTCCGCTTCTGTGGGAAGCCTGTAGCCGTTCGCGGTAAAGTCGCATGAGATGTTTTCCCCACTGCCGGAATATGCCTTCTGTAACCCCTCTTTCTCACTGAGTTTGTTGCAGAACTCAACCGCGTCATACCAGGATACACTCTCAACAGGGCGTTCATTCCATTTAAAGTTCGAAGGATTACTTCCCATTACACTCTCCCATAATGACTGGGTTACCTCTGTCTTACTCATCATGAAACTGCTCACCGTTACCTGATGCATCGGCTTTTCATCAGAATTACCATCCGTGCTACCCATTGTAAAGGTGCCGCCTTCTATGGATACCATCTCCGGGAGAACAGTCGGGACTTCGTTGAAAGTGGTATTCGCGGTGGTTGAAGTTGCTTCTGCAATCTTAATCTGAATATTTATTAATTTATATCCGAGAAACAATAATGCCACAGCTGTTAGAAGTACAATGGTAATAGTTGCAATTTTCATAAGTTTTGCATCTTGTAGTTCTTGTTTTTCCTCAAGTTCTAGCCTGTATTTTTCCTTTTCCTTCGTTATTCTCTCCCTTTCTGCCCGTTCTTCTGCCTCTAGCCTCTGCCTCTCCTCTTCTGCTCGAATCCTTTCTCCTTCTCTTCGGCGATTCTCCTCCTCAATCTTTCTCTGCCTCTCCTCTTCTTCAAGCCTGATCTTTTCCCTGAATTGTGCCTCAAGTAGCCGGGCTTTCTCTTGTTTTTCCTCCCAGGTCATCTCTTTCAGTTTTTTCTCTTTGCCTGTTGCTGATGAAGGGGAGGAGTTTGAAGAGGATTCGGAATCAGACCGTTTCCCCTCCTTCAAAATAGTCGGATCGAAAGCAACCGTCTTTTCGTATTCTTCCATGACCGTGCGTTCCGGGGCTGAAAGATCGAACTGACTGAGTTCTTTAAGTACTTCCTGAAGGGAGGCGTATCTTTTATTGACATCCTTCTCGAGCATCCTCATAACAATCTCCACGATCCTTACAGGGATGTGGGGGTAGTAAACCGTAGGTAGAGGAAATGGCTCAGAGTTGGAGATTCTCAGAGTTAATGAACCCGGATTTTCTCTGACCTCACGAGTGAAAGGGATCGTTCCTGCCAACATTTCATAAAATGTCATCCCGAGGCTGTAGATATCACTCTTTTCATCCACATCAGCAGTCAGTAACTGTTCGGGACTCATGTAGCAGAGGGTACCAAGTTTTATGTTCGCGGTGGTACGGTCTTCACCGGAAGTTATTTTAGAAATGCCGAAGTCGGTTATCTTCAGATCGCCGGTGTCGGATATCAGAATATTGGCGGGTTTTATGTCCCGATGGATTACCCCCGCGTTGTGCGCATGAGAAAAGCCTTCGAGCATCTTTATCATCAGATCGCGGGCATGAATGAAAGGAATTGGCCCACTTATTTTTCTTATCTTGTAGTCAAGACTTTGTCCATCAACAAATTCCATAACTATATAAAGGGTTCCCTCGTCAGCAAACGCATCAAAAGAAGATACTATGTTAGGGTGATTGAGCTTCCTTAATATCCGCTCTTCCCTGCCGAATCTGGTACGGTAATCTTCAATTTGCGCTTTCGCGGGATCTAGCTCTTTAA
>RHKR01000023.1:0-13409 GCA_008363265.1 Chlorobiota bacterium | reverse complement strand
CTTCAGCCTTATAGACCGTTCCCATTCCTCCGGTGCCGATCACCTTCAGCAGGTTGTAATATTTCACTCTTTTGATCATAATTTTACTTTGGTTTAATTAGTAATATTTTTTGAAATCAAGTTCATCCCCACCCCGATAATTCGAAAATCTCTTACAAGCATGTGCCACTGGCATCCCTGAAGAGCCTGTGGTACTGATTCAGATAAATTGCTTGGCGCACACCTCAGATGCACAATCTTACGAATCCTCAAATCCAGTAAATCCCCCAAAGGGGCGAGCTGATTCAGACTGAAGGCTATAACCTTGTTCTCACTAAACGGAAACCAAGGTTGAAGTACATGCTGTCTTGGTTGCTGATGTCACGGTTGGCAACTCGACAGTGCTCCGCGAGGTAGTTCCAACTGCCACCCCGTTTCACATGATTGGAACCGGCATTAGGTCCCCTCGGGTCTGTCTGAATTGATGAGCTGTAGTAACTATTCGAGTACCAATCCCAACACCACTCCCATACATTTCCGCTCATGTCGTATAAACCAAGTTCGTTTGGCTGCTTTGTACCGACTTCCTTTGTAGCACTACCGGAGTTGTTATCGTACCAGCCAACCTGGTCAAGATCATTGCTGCCTGAATATTTGAAGCCCCTGCTTTTGTTTCCTCCCCGGGCGGCATACTCCCATTCTGCCTCTGTAGGCAGTCTGTATCCATTCGCATTGAAATCATACAACATTACTTTGGTCTTCTGTCCAAACAAACTCCCCACCAGACCGGTTTTTTCTCGCTCAACCTCTTTGTAGCATCCACTGAGACCTTCTCTTCTGCTCAACCGGTTACAGAATTCAACAGCTTCATACCAGCTTACACATTCAACAGGTCTATTATCTCCTTTAAAACGCGATGGATTATTTCCCATTACTTCCCGCCATAATGCCTGAGTTACAGGAACTTTCCCAATGAAAAAGCTGCTCAAAGTAACTTTGTGGACAGGTTTTTCATCGGGATCACCTGTGTTGCTCCCCATCATGAAACTGCCGCCTTCGACCAAAACCACCTCATTGCCGGTTAACTGCTCAAGACCGGACTTCTGCGGAACAGCTGGCGACGGAATAGATTTATATTCCGGTCTTGCCTTAGGGATATGTATCGTTTTAAACCCACCATCCCCCTGCACAGTCGTCTGGCCGCCGCTATCCAGTCTGTCAAGTTCTTTCAACATCTCGATAGCATTGGGGAACCTCTGCTCTCTATCCTTGTGGATCGATTTCATAACGAAATTTACGAGGGCATCAGAGATATCTGGGTAAAATACGGTTGGTAGGGGCACTTTGTCATTGATGACCTGAGTGTACACGGCCGTTGGGGTGGTGCTTTGGTTTCCGGTGAAGGGGGTATGCGCGCATAGCATTTCGTAGAATGTCATACCAAGACTGTAGATATCTGTTCTTATGTCAACTGATCCGGGATCCATGATCTGCTCAGGACTCATATAGGTGGGTGTTCCCTTCATCGTGGTGCTGCTGCCCTCGACATACTCCAGTTCTTTGGCGATCCCGAAATCGGTGATCTTTACAGTGTCATCGTTCGTTACAAGTACATTAAGGGGCTTCAGGTCGCGGTGGATTATCGGTTTCGGTTGGCTGTGGATGTATGCGACACCCTCGAGAATCTGTCTGAAAAGTCTGATCGCTCTCTTTCGTTCGATCGGCCCCACCTCCCGTTTGATGATCTCGTTGAGTGTCCGCCCCTCGACATACTCCATCACGATGAAGTACTCACCCCCCTCTTCGAGGATGTCGGTAACCTTCACAATGTTCCTGTGGTCGAGGTTGAAGAGTTTCTCTCCCTCATCTAGGAACATCTGCACAAACTTCGGATTATTGTTGAACTGCGGCCACAACTGCTTTATCGCGACCACCTTGTTCTTCAATGTTAGCGAACGGGCTTTGTAAACAACTCCCATTCCACCTTGTCCCAACTGTGAAATTACTTCATATGGTTTGATTATTTTGCCCATTACCGATCCTGTGATTCCTAAAATTCTCTCGAAGGAATGTGCCACAAGCATCCCTGTGTGACCTTCGACAATGATTCAGACAGCTACCTTGGCAGTAAATCCAAATGCACAATCCTGTAAATCCTGATTCAGACAAAAAACAACCTACCTTGTTCTCACTAACCGGAAGCCAAGATCGTAGTTTCTGAAGTCGGGGTCGTTGCCTCCGCGATCTACAAAACGACAATAACTCGCTATAAGGAGCCAACTACCGCCGCGAAGGACACGATTCGATCCGGATGTTGCCCCCTGTGGATTGGTCCGACTCTCAGAACTGTATACTCCAAACCAATCCCAACACCACTCATGTACATTTCCACTCATGTCAAATATTCCTAGTTCATTCGGTTGCTTTGTACCTACCTTTGATGTACCATCATTTTCTAAACGATTTCCACTTTTATTCCAACCCCCATACCAGGCTACTTCTCCAATTTCGTTGCTTCCACTATATTTGTATCCCCTGCTCTTGTTACCGCCTCTCGCTGCATACTCCCACTCTGCTTCCGTTGGCAGCCTGTAACCGTTAACGGTGAAATCACAGTGGATATTATCTCCGCTACCTGTATATGCCGTTTGTAAGCCTTCCTTTTCACTTAACATGTTACAGAACTCAACTGCATCATACCAAGAGACTTTTTCAACTGGTCTGTTTGATCCTTTGAAGTTTGAGGGATTATTCCCCATTACACTTTCCCACAATGCTTGGGTTACCTCAGTCTTACTAATCATGAAACTGCTGACTGTTACCTGAGAACTTGGCTTTTCATCGGAATCACCATCATAGCTGCCCATCGGAAAGGTGCCGCCTGCAACAAAGGTCATCTCTGGAGTATTATGCTGAAGTGATGACATTGAAGCCTGTTCAGATTCACTTTGAACTCTAAATATCTTTGAAAGATTACCGGACAATAATATAAAACCTGTGATCACCATAATCGTAGATGCAGTAAGCCACCTGATGAAAGTTGTATCTTTTTTAACTTCACCCTTCTCAATCGGAAGAACAAGGTCTGATTTGGACTTATTATCATCATTTCTGTTTACAGGATCAGGTTTGCTCACCACCGGCGGAGCAGTTTTTATAGTCCCCTGAACCGTGGTCGCTCCGCTCATTTCAAGCTTTTCCAGCTCCCCAAGCATTTCTGAGGCATCGGCAAATCTTTGGTTTCTGTCTTTATGGACGGCTTTCATTACCAAAGCGGAAAGTTCGTCAGGAATACCGGGATAGAAAAGTGTGGGGGGCGGCACTTCGCCGTTCATGATGGCGGCGTAAACTGCTGTAGGGGTTGTGGTGGTATCTCCATGGAAAGGGGTTTTTGCACAGAGCATCTCGTAAAAGGTCATACCAAGACTGTAAACATCGGTTCTGATATCAACTGTTTTTGGATTGATGATCTGCTCCGGGCTCATGTAAACAGGAGTTCCCTTCACAGTGGTGCTGTGTCCACCGGCATCAAGGGCCTTGGCTATACCGAAGTCGGTGATCTTTACAGTGTCATCTGAAGTAACGAGGATGTTCAGTGGTTTAAGGTCGCGGTGGATTATCGGTTTCGGCTGGCTGTGAATATAGGCAACTCCCTCGAGCATCTGTTTAAAAAGGCTGATCGCTCTCTCCCTGCGGATGGGACCCGTTTCTCTCCTGATAATATCACTGAGGGTTCGCCCCTCAATGTACTCCATGACAATATAGTGGCTCCCCTCAAACTCAAAGAGGTCTGAGACCTGTACGATATTTTGATGATGAAGTTTTCGAAGGATTATTCCTTCGTTGAGGAAAAGGTCCAAAACCATGGGGTCGTTACTGAACTGCTCCCACAGTCTTTTTATTGCGACAATTTCCTTAAAATGGATGTGGCGGGCTTTATACACGACGCCCATTCCACCCTGACCCAGTTGCTCGAGCAATTCATAAGTGTTGTTTACTGTTTTGCCCATTTTCCCTTCCTGAAAATCGATGTTTTGTATCTTGTAAAATAACAATTTTAATTAAACCGCTGTACTCGGTAATTTAATTTCCCGCAATAATGACATAATAACGAAGTCGTGACACCTCACTCCGCCCGCGGCGGATCACATTTCTCTTACCTTCTCTCCGCGCCGGCCAAGCGGATAACCAGCGCCACCAAAAACACTACAAACATCAGTCCGATAACCGCGAGATCAAGACCCGTGTTGTTTTCACTGAAGCCAAGTGCCTCAGTGCCTTTATCAGTCGCGATGATCAGAGAGAGCTCATACGACCACCGGCTGAGCCAGATCGCCGCAAAGGCTTGAACGCCTTCGGCCATTTTATTGAAAGGTTGCACCAACCCACCGAAGATGACAGTAGGGATCAGAACCAAGGGAAGTATCGTCAGCGCGAATGCCTCCGTTTTCGCGTATGCAGAGATAAGCAGCCCCATCACCGTCGCGGTAAACGAGGTGAAGATCAACACTCCAAAAAGAGAGACTTCATTAGAAAAATTGAATTTTGAGGTAGTTATCGCGATGAGCACCAATGACTGAAGGATCGAGAAGAGAAAGAGGATCGCGAATTTCGAGCCAATGTAAGAGCCGATGGAAAGGTTCACCATCCGCTCCCTCTTAAAGATACTCTTTTCATTCACTATCTCCCGAACGGCATTGGAAGTACCCAGCCAGATCGTGGATATCACAAGTATGAAAACCGGATGTATCTTTAGATCATTGTCGTTGAAGAGGAGGTTGATCAAAAGCCCGATCACGGGCGCCTGGATCAGCAGAAACGCGAGATTCCAGGTATCCCTGAGTTTAATCGTAAAGTATCTTGAGGTAAGTGTAAGAAATTGATTGAACGGATCTATAACCGCACGGTTCACAGTTGAAACAGGCGTATTGCGGATCGAAGTTGTATCAGGCGCCGCGTAGTTGGAGTAGTATGCGGATTTCCTGTATTTCTCCTTCCACTGTTCGGGTGTCATTTTTTCCAGACTGTCGAAAATATCCACAACATCATTAGCACCAAACCAGGCAGCAGCTTCGGAGGCGGGTCCGAAGTAGGCCAGTTTACCCGTCTTAGCCAGAACGATCACATGGGTGAGGAACTTGAAATTCGATTCTGAAATGTTGTGCGTTGTCAGGAGGACCGTCCTTCCTGTATCCGCGATGCCACGGAGGATCGTCATCACCTCTTTGTCGGATTTCGGATCGAGCCCCGATGTCGGTTCATCGAGCACAAGGATGTTCGGGTCGGTCATCAGTTCCTGTCCGAGGTTCACTTTCTTTCGTTGTCCGCCGCTTATCCCTTTCTTTTCAGGAGATCCGATCCTGACATTCCGTGCCTCTTCGAGGCGAAGCTTTTGGATAACGCTTGTCGCCCTTTCTGCGATCGCGGAGTCGTCAAACTTGTGCCCAAGGCGGAGCTTCCCTGTGTACATCAGCGACTCGGTAACTTCAAGTTCCCTGTGTAGAATGTCATCCTGAGGCACATACCCGAAAACACCCTTGAAGTTGTCGGGATTTCTTACAAGCGATTCACCGTTTATCTTAACATCGCCGTGCGTGGGTCGGTTTATTCCGCAAAGGAGGTACATCAGGGTGGTTTTGCCCGCACCTGCCGGCCCGATCAGTCCGATGAACTGCCCGGGTCCGATCGTCAGACTTATATCATCTATCAGTTTCTTACCCTCATTCGTGTTGAAGGTCAGATGTAGCGCCTCGATGTTAAGCCCTTCAAGCGATACTTTGCTGCCCGACATGAGCTGCTCAAGCGTGAAGGGGGTGCCACCGACTGTTATTATGTCCCGCGGCTGAACAGCCTCACGGGTCACCCGCCTGCCGTTAACAAAAGTGCCGTTGCTGCTTCCGAGGTCCTGAATGAACCAGGAGTTTCCATCTCTATAGAGTTTGCAATGCTTCCTGCTGACCTTGAAGTTGTCGATCACCCTGTCGCACTCGGGAGCACGTCCCACGATGTAAACACCCTTCGCGGATGAAGTCTCCGCTGACGGTGGAACGGGAGCTTCACCCACCCGGATGGCACTTTGCCAGTCGAAACTGTACAATTTTCCGAGCATCACGTTGTCGCCGCTCTTCAATTGTTTTTCGGTGATCTTCGCGCCGTTAACGTAAGTGCCGTTAGTGGAGGTCAGATCGCGTATGGTTACCGCGCCACCCTGGACGATCAGTTCACAGTGTTTGTTGGAGATGCCACCGGCCGAGATCACAACATTGTTCTGCGGGTGTCTTCCTACAGTTATGACCCTTCGGTCCATCGAACCCGGGTTCATTTGCGCGCCGCAATCAGCACAAAATTTAGCTCCCTCTTCGTTGTTTCCGCCACATTTTCCGCATTTTTTCATTGTTTTATCAGCTCCCCGATACTTAACGAATCTTTATATTTAACAGGAAGTGTCGCCCTTTCACCGGCGACCTCAAAAACCACATAACCGTTTACTTCATACTCGAGTTGCCCGCCTGAGACAAGCACACCGAGCAATGCTCCGGGACCCGCTTTCAGCATGTCACCAACGTAGCAGGAAGCGTTAATCGTTGCCTGTGTACCTTTGGCTTTCTTTTCGATCGTCACTGGGGCGGAGAGGTAGATCGTGCCAGCCACATTGCCCCGGGTGAAAACCTTGCCACTGTCGATCGAGATAACCGTAAGCTCCATATCGAAAGGATTATTCAGTTCAGTGATCATGTCAAACTTGAGGGAATCCCCTTCGAGACGGATATTCTCGACCCCCTTGAAGGTGAATATCCCGTCACCGGCACCACTTCCGCCGTTTAAGAGCTGTTCGTTAAGATCGATGGGAATCGCGAAATCGAGGTTGACAGGAAAGGAAAGAAAGGAGATACCGGCCACCGCTTTGCCTGCTACTGAAAGATCGAGGGTGTCGCCGGCGTTCTTAAAGAACCGCATCGATTCTTTCATGCGGAGTGTGAGTTTCAGCACCAGGTCCTGGACGGTTCCGGGTGCCAGCTCGACAACCGAGTCTACCGTTACAGTGCCGATCTGCTTGCCCGAGCCGAGAATGCGCGTTTCGAGTTGTTCAAGATCGAGCGGGGTGAACGCGCCGTTCCTGAGGGCTATAGTGACATCGGCGTGCAGGAGGGAGTCATCGACCGAAGTCACCTTGACCGATCTGAAACCCTCGTAAGAAACTGCTTTGCTGAAATAAAAATATCCCCCAACCCCCGCAACGATCAGCAGGAGGAGGAGTGACCCAATAACAATGGTTGTCTTCCCCATGATCTTCTCACTTCATTTTCTCTATTCTTTTTGCCCTCTCCACCGACAGGGGGTGCGTCGCGATGAAATCGTTCACGGGATCACGGGGTGCTTCCTTGTAGTGCTTCGCGAGGCGGTTGAAAAAGTCGACCGCGGCTTTCTTGTCGTAACCGGCCTTCCGCATCAGTTTTACCCCATAATCGTCGGCTTCAAACTCATCATATTTGCTGAACGGAAGTGAATAGACCGTCATAAGCGCGTCGGCGAGTACGGCCAGATTTGCATCGAACTTCCCTGCAAGATAGGTGAGTTTGATCTGATTTATACAGTGTTTCTTTTCGATGTGAGCGAGCTCATGGCCGATTATGAAGGCGAGTTCGGCTTCCGATTTTATGAAGTTAAGCATCCCGGTGTTGATATAGATCATGCCTCCCGCGATGGCGAAAGCGTTAACCTCATTGTCTGCCACGATCTTGAACCGGTAGTCGATCTTCTTTCTGGTGACGTTCTTAACCACCTTCTTGAACACACCGTTCACATCCCACTTCTTTGAAGAGCCGTTCCGGTGTTTTTTCTGAAGTTCTGCTTCGAGGGCGTCACCGATCTGGTTCTCCTCCGATTCACTGATATCCACGATATTAAGCGTGGTCTTCGCGAGGTCACCCAGGGTACCGGTGATCTCATCAAATATTCCTCCCTGAGCGAATAGAGTGCAGGCAAGGAACAACTGCAGTAGAAAAAGATACTTTTTCATCGTCGCCCCTATTTTAAGAGTTTTAGTATTCCTGAAAGATCGCCACTATTTGAAGTGCAGACCCAGCCGCTTTCCTGTTTCTCGAACTTCATGCTGCCGGGTATCTCCTTGTCGGCAATCGTAGCGCCGAGAAGGGTGTACGGTTTGTTGAGATCGAACATGAAGTCGACCTCCCAGTTTTTTTTGTCGTCTGTGGTGTAACCCTCCTTGGTTACCCTGAAGTTGACCGCCTCATACTCCTGGCCCAGGAGATCCTTGACGGAGGTTCTTACCTTGTCGTACTGTTCATCATACTGCGAACCGGAAGGAACATCCTTGCAGCCCGTGAGAAGAACCATTACAGCCAGCAGCAAAACCGGCATCATCACTCTTTTTAACATATATCTTCACTTCCCTTTTTTGTGAAATCTCTCTTTAACAACTGCCGCGATCCAACCGAGGATAGCGAGCAACGAAACTGCGTACACAGCGTACGGTATAACAGACGCGGTCCGCAGAAAGATCGTGTCCCTTTTATGCAGCGGAACATCAACCGTGAGAACCGCTTCCTCATACATTCTTGTGGTCTTGACAGTCCTTCCCGTGTGATCGATCAGACATGAGATACCTCCGTTCGCGGCCCTTACAACGGCCCTGTGGTTCTCTAAAGCGCGGAGGTTTGAGAACTCCTTGTGCTGATATGGTCCGGAAGTGTTGCCGTACCAACTGTCGTTCGTTACGACTGCGAAAAACTCGGCCCCTTTATTCGTAAACTCCGCCGCGTAATAGGGAAAAACCGACTCGAAGCAGACCAGTGCACCTATCTTCACTTCCCTCTCACCTTTTGATGTGGTGGTTTTAACAGTTATCACCTGACTGCCCTCTCCCACGTTCCAGCTGCTGATTCCCACGCCCCACTTCAGCATGTCTCCCAGGAAGGGTATCTGATCAACATACGGGGTGCGCTCGCCGAACGGGACAAGCTTGTGCTTCCCGTACCGCTGAACCACCGGGTCACCGGGAGAGAAAAGGAGAACTGAATTGTATGTGGCGTACCTGAGCTCAGAGTCGGGAAATTTTTTGGATCCTTCAGGGTAAGGTTCACCCGGCTGGAAGAGTTTCATGTGCGGCATGCCGGTAAGTATCGCCACTTTGTTGGTGTCAGCGTACTTATGAATACGCTCGACTATGTCAGTATACTGTCCGCTCATCAGGTAAACGGGAAGTGCTGTCTCAGGCCAGATAACCACTTTTGCCCCTTCTTTCACGGCTCTATTGCTCATCGTAAGGTATTTGTCCAGGATCTGATCGAGGGGGCCGCCCGACCATTTTTCGTACGGGTCGAGGTTCGGTTGGATCAGCCCGACTTTAAGTGTTTCTTCCGCGGGTTTGTCATCAGTTGTGATGATTCCATAGAACAAAGGGATCAGCACAATCACGTTCAGAAGGCGGAGTGCAAGACGATCGGTTTTCTTTTCGGACCGCCACACTTTCCATAATCTGTAAACACAGATGTTGAACCAGATAACCATCATCGTCATGCCGAGAGCTCCCACCACGTCACTGAACTTGTACCAGACCTGAAAGTCCGGCAATGCATTCGAAATGGTGATCCAGGGGAAGTTCACGTCGATGTTCATGTAGAAATATTCGTAGGCCGCCCAGAAAGGGGGTAACAGCCATAACGCGTGCTCCCGCTTTAAATACCCTGACCGTACCACTCCATAGTAAAGGGTTACCGGTATCAGGAAGAATATTGGATTGGCGAAGAGCATCAGCCCGCCGCCGATCATCAGGAAGGGATCCTTGGCCACGGTGTAGGCACCCACCCAATAGAGGGATACGACACCTGTAACGAATCCGAACATGTACGCCGCCCTGTTCAGGTCGATCAGTTTTTCCCGCCTCTCAAGAACAATAAAAAGAGGGACCAACGCGAAAAACGCTGTCAGAGGAAACGGAACCGGCGGATAGGCAAAGCCCATGAGCACCCCCGCGATTAACAGCAGGTACCTGTCACTTCTTAGTCGGGCCTTTTCATCAGGCGTTTTGGGGATTCTTTTGAATATACTCATAATTTTTTTTGAACTTAAGAACTTAGGAACTCATGAACTTAGGAACTCATGAACTTAAGAACTTAGGAACTTAGGAACTTCAGTTCTTAGGTTCTTAGGTTCTTAGGTTCTTAATGCGCCGCGGCGCACTTAGGTTCTTAAGTTCTCAAGCAACGCCACCGCGTACGCAACCGCACCTTCTTCCCTGCCGACAAAACCGAGCTTCTCGGAGGTGGTTGCTTTTATAGAAATATCTTCAGGGCTGCATTCAAGAATTTCCGAGATGACACGCTGCATCGCCGGAATGTATTTTCCGATCTTCGGTTTTTCAAGCACTACGGTGGAATCGATGTTGCCGATCGTATAGCCCCGGTCCTTGATCAGACCGTACGCCCTCTTCAGGAGGATCTTGCTGTCGATATCCTTAAACTCGGCGCCCGTGTCGGGGAAGTGCTTGCCGATATCACCCAGTGCCAAAGCACCGAGCATGGCATCCATTATCGCGTGAAGCAACACATCGGCATCTGAGTGACCGAGAAGGCCTTTTTCGGCGGCGATCTCAATGCCACCCAATATCAGTTTTCTTCCTTCGGCCAGTTGATGAACGTCGTAGCCGTTGCCAATTCTAAATTTCAATGTCTGATCTCGAATTTGTTGAATTCATTTTTCGCGGAATCTTTCACCACCTTTACACCGGTAACACGCGAACGCATGGGTCCGGTTTTTGCCTTCTCGTGAAGTGCCTCTATCTGCCATTCCTCACCCTCGGCAACTATCTCAACTTCCCCCGACCAAGTATTTCTGACAAAACCCGTCACACCTATCTCCTGGGCCTCACGCAGAATATACCACCGGAACCCAACCCCCTGCACAAACCCCTTAACCAAAAAATTAGCTCTGATCTTCATCCTTCAGCCTTCAGCCTTCAGCCTCATGACCAGCTTCTTCCTTCTTAAAGACTTCCGTAAATATCAGTCCTCCAAAAATAATAGCGGCACCGATAAGTCCCATTCGGGTGAAATGTTCGCCGAGAAGAATGAAAGCTATAACAGCAGCAAATATAGGTTCAAATGAGTAAATAATCGCAGCTTTCACCGGGACAACCTCTTTTTGGTACTTGGTCATCATCGTTACGTTGAAGAGGGTCGCGAAAAGGGCCGTATAAAGGAGGGCGCCGATCACATCGAAATTGAGCGCGAACCGTATCACCTCAACTCCCGTGAAGTGAAAGAAGGGCATCAGAACTGTCGCGGTAACAGCAGTGAAGGCAAGCTGGGCAAAAGTGGAATAGATGTAGTGGCTCCGCTTCGAGATGACATCGAGCCAGACGATATAGATACCGAACGACATCGCGCAGAGGAGTGTAAGAAAATCACCGAAATTGAATGTTTCGCCAAGCTCGGTGAGCACGCTGAGTATATCCTTGTCACCGCTTGAGAGGAAGATAATGCCCACGGCTACAATTCCGATCCCGATCGAGTTCACAAGAGATGGCGGACGTTTTGCAATAATGGTCTGGGCCAATGGAGTAAAAACCACAAACGTTCCAGTGATAAAGGCCGATTTCGACGCGGTGGTGTACTGAAGACCGATGGTTTGAAGGATGAATCCGAGAAAAAACCAAAAACCGATCCAGAAACCGTCTTTCAGTTGCTGCGCGGTTAATCCTTTCAAATGAGGCCACGCGAAAGGTAAAAATACCAATGATGCAAATCCGAAACGGATCGTCACGAACAGGAAGGGAGAGACATGTTCTATCGCGTTCTTGATCAGCGCGAAAGTGCCTCCCCACAGGATCGTGAGGAGCAGAAGGATAAGTTCTGCTTTGAATTCCTTCAGTCTGGCCTTGTTCATCAGACTCCGCTATTCTTCTTCATCACGCGCGTAGCCGAAATATTTCAGATACTTTTCGTCACTCCGCCAGTTTGCACGAACCTTTACCCTGAGATCGAGGAATACTTCGCGTCCCAGGAAACTCTCGATCGCGGCACGCGACTGCTCACCGAGTTTCTTGATCATCGCGCCTTTCTTGCCGATGATTATTCCCGCCTGCGTGTCACGCTCGACGTAGATCATGGCATAGATAAAATCTTTTCTTCCCTCCCGCTCCTTGAACTCCTCTATCGCCACTTCGCAACTGTAGGGGATCTCTTTCTCGTAAAGTTCGAAAATGTGTTCGCGGATTATTTCAGAGACGAAAAACCTTTCGGTTTCATCGGAGAGGTCGTCATCGGGATAGTATTTGGGATGCTCGGGAAGGTTTTCGATTATAAATTCCTTGAGCATGTTCAGATTCACGTTTGCAAGGGCTGAGATGGGAAGCACTTTGTCGAACTTCTTGCTCTCCTCGAAAAATTCTATGCTTTCGATAGTCTTTTTTTCGTCAATATCGATCTTGTTCACGCAGGCGATCTTTGGGGTGTCCATTTTTTTTACGTGCATCGTGAAGCCAGACGATTATATCCGCATCCTGAAGCGAAAGGTTAACATACTCCATCATTTTTTCCTGGAGTTTGTATTTCGGTTCAAGTATCCCGGGGGTGTCGAGGAAGATCATCTGATAGTTCTCTTCCGAAAGGATGCCAAGCACCCTCTTGCGGGTGGTCTGCGGTTTTGAAGTGGTGATCGAAAGCTTTTCACCGAGCAGCGCGTTCATAAGCGTGCTCTTGCCCGCGTTCGGGGCTCCGAGTATGGTAACGAAACCGGCTTTTGTCGTCATGATCTCTTCCTTTCCGTTTTCTTTCATGGTACCAGCCTCAATACGGATAGATGATGAACAGGAGCATCGAAATGATGCCGAGAGCCCACATACCCGCGGAAATTTCCGACCTTTTGCCCGCTGCAGTTTTAAAGATAATATAGACGATGAAACCTCCCGTCATTCCAATACCGATATTATAGCTAAAAGCCATAAGAACAAGAGTGGCAAAAACGGGTACCGCCTCGCTAAAATCGTTAAAATTGATCTTTGTCACCATTCCGATCATCAGCAACCCGACAACGATAAGCGCAGGGGAATATGCATATGCGGGAATTGCAGCCACGAACGGTGAAAGGAAGAGTGCCACAAGAAAGAGGAACGCCGTAACCACTGCCGTGAGTCCGGTTCTGCCTCCCGCCTCTATGCCGGTCGCGGAGTCGATATATGCCCCCGCGGTGGTGGTTCCGAGGAAACCTGCCAGTGTGGTAGCGATCGCGTCGCTGAGCATCGGCTTGTGCATATCAGGGAGGTGACCGTCTTTATCGAGCATCCCCCCGACCATCGAAAGGGCCGTAAGTGTGCCGATCGTGTCAACTATGTCCATCACAACGATCGTAAGAATAATGGAAGCAAAACTCCACTGGAGCGCGCCGATCAGATCGAACTGCATGAATAT
>RHKR01000525.1 GCA_008363265.1 Chlorobiota bacterium | reverse complement strand
TTCATCCCCTGAGTGCCACCGGTGTGGTATACCAAAATTCTGTCATTAGATCTGAAATAACCTTTATTCGAGAGATCTGAGACGGCGAAGAGGACTTTTCCGGTATAAACCGGATCAATAGCGATCTTGTATTCACTCTGGAAATCGTTGATGAAACTGATCAGTTCATCACTGAATTTAGCATACCCCCCATGATGATAGCCGGGCAGTACCTCGAGCAATTCGAAATTACTCATTCCCTCGGTTTGAAGGAAACTTCGTACACCCTCCAAAACGTAATCATGATCCTTAAGAACCGGTACTGATATCACTTTTATGTCTTTAAGCCTTCTTCGTGCAGCGGCGAGGAGATTTCCCCCGATCGTTCCTCCCGAGCCGGTAGCCATCAAAATATGTGAAAAGTCACCTGCATCATCCGGGAGCATTTCCATTGCTCCATGGTAACCGAGGAGATTGCTTCCACCTTCGGGGACAAAGTAAAAATCACCGAAAAGACCGCGAAGTTCTGTGATGTAGTCAGGCGAGTACCTTCTGCGGAATTCGGTTCTTGAGACGAAATGCAGCCTCATTCCAAAATCTTCCGCTTCGCGGAGTGTATGGTTGAGGGGTTCGGTGCGTTCCCCTCGGATCACTCCAATGGTTTTTAAGCCGGCGAGCTTTCCTGCTGCGGCAAGGGCATGGATATGATTTGAGTATGCTCCACCGAATGAGAGAACAGTATCCTTCCCTTCTTCAAGACACTTCCTGACATTCAGTTTAAGTTTATACCATTTATTTCCCTGAAGCAGGGGATGGACGAGATCGAACCTTTGGACCGATATGTTCCCCGTGGGGAACATACCGGAAGGTTCAATGGTTGTGCGAGGGATGGTTACCGGTTTAAAGAGGTCAGTAACCTCTGACTTTATCCCGTTCAATCGCTTTTACTCCCTTGGTCATCCAATCAGGTGCCGGTGATCCTTTGAGATAGTGATCGAAAAACTGAAGCATGCGGATGCTGAGATCGACCCGGTTGCCCCAGTTATTCTCTTTCAGGTTGTGGACATCGCCGGTGTAGTTCAGCATCCATACCGGTTTCTGAAGTCTTCTCAGTCCGGTAAACAGTTCGATACCCTGATACCATGGCACTGCATCGTCTTTGTCGTTCGCCATGATCAGCAGAGGCGTGTTCACCCTGTCGAGGAAGAAAAGGGGGCTGTTCGCGATGTAAAGCTCAAGTTTATCCCAGAGTGAGGCACCAATTCTGCTTTGTCCCTTCTCATACTGGAACTGTCTTACAAGTCCGGATCCCCATCTGATACCGCCGTATGCACTCGTCATGTTTGATACAGGGGCTCCCGCCATGGCAGCCTTGTAGAGATTGGTCTGTGTGATGAGGAACGCGGTCTGATATCCACCCCAGCTTTGGCCCTGCAGGCCGATCTTTTCACGGTCGATGAAAGGGAACTGCTCGAGCATCGAAAGTGTGCCGCCGACTATGCAGTTATACGCCCCCTTGCCGGGGAATCCTTCTTCGTAAACGATATCAGGTACAAACACAACATATTGATTACTCGCGTAGAAATTGGGGTTGATGATCGATCTGCTCGGACCCGGAGTCCAGTAGCGGTTCAGGTTGTCCGAATCCTTCTCGTAGAAATAGACCATCATCGGGTATTTTTTTGTCTTGTCGAGGTCTTCGGGGAAGTAGATCAGGCCCTCGAGCGGTTTACCGTCGATACTGTGATATTTAACTAGCTGCACATCCGACCAGACATACTCACTCTGCTGAGGATTGATGTCGCTGACCATTTTTAGATCAGGGGAGAAGCCTTTAGCGTGGTAGATATTCTGGGATATCTTCTGCGACTCCCTGTTTATCAGGAGGTCTTCCGAGTTTTCAGCTTTTATTACATAGTTGTAAATGTTCGCTGTTTTGAAAAGTGTTTTTGCGAAACCATCCGCACCGGATCTGCGAACGGCGTAACCGGCCTCACGGGTGGTCTGATCGTAAACAGAGAAGTAAAGATCATCTTTCTCACGGTGCCAGGGGAGTTTCCTGTCGAGGTCGAGAGACCTGAACACATTATTGTTCTCCCTGCCGTTGGTGATCCTTTTAGCGGGAGTGCCGCCATCAGGATCGGCGAGCCATACATCGAACTGAGAAAAGATCAGAAGCGCTTCATCATCTTCCATCCAACCGCCGATGCCGTATGCACCGGGCTGATCGGGAACATCGTTCTCCACGTTCCAGAGTGGATC
>RHKR01000524.1 GCA_008363265.1 Chlorobiota bacterium | reverse complement strand
GGTCAGTATTCTCTTTTTTGTCCCTCATCCGGTATTCAATCAATTCGAAATTGAAGAATTCTCCGGATTCGACAAACCCCGCACATCATTTATGTACCGTAACCTGCTGTTGAATCAGCTGGAAGTGGTGCATCAGTGGGGCAGGCATCAGAAATGCATTCTGCTTCTGCACCAGTTTGATATAGGAGCTGAAGGACTGGATGAACTTCAGCGATTCGAGGAGGCAGAGGTTGTCTTCTATGAGGAAGGGAACCAGGGGCATATTCTTGATGAGATCGGGGAGGAAGCACTCCACGAACAGGAATTACTCATAATTGTGAATCCGGCTGTTATGGGACTTACCGCGAACGACTACGATGATCTCCTGAATTTTACCGATCAGGAGGATGAAGTGGCGTTCATTGCCAGGTCTTCCAACGGCTGGGTTTCCTCGGTATCTTTCAATTACAATGAAACTGCCCAAAAGAACGTTATCTGCGGTATCGGTGATCCATGGGTGAAGGTATTACGGTCTGTTTCCATGCTTGAAGCGAGGCCCTTGATAACCACTTCGGGACTGGTGGTCAGAGGCAAGAAAGACTTCCGGAGTCTCTACGATTTCCTCTCCTCAAAGGAGAGCATCCCAGCATGCAGTTTTGAGATGCATGACAGATTTACTGAACTTTTTGTTGAATATAAAGAACTTTTATAATGGCAGTTGGACTTTTTGGCGGGACATTCAATCCGGTCCACTTTGGGCATCTCATCACTTCACAGAGGGTGAAGGAGATGCGGGAACTTGAAAAAATTATTATGATGCCTTGCAACATCTCCCCATTCAAGGTGAAGGCATCGGATCTGCTTGACGGGAAGACAAGAATTAAAATGCTCGAACTAGCGGTGGGTAATAACGCCGGCTACGAGATAAGCGATCTTGAACTGAGGAAAGGTGGAGTATCATACACCTACGATACTATCATGGCACTGAAAGAAAAACATTCAGAACTTGAACTGATAATCGGATTTGACAATCTGATCGATTTTGACAAGTGGTACCGTGCCGATGATATTGTGAAGGAAGCAAACCTGATAGTTCTAACCCGTAAAACCGATCACCCGGATAAGAGGAACCGGTTCTTCGAGCAGGCTGTGTTTGTTGACTCACCGACGGTTGAGATAAGCTCAACGGAGATAAGGGAGAGGGTAAGATCGGGACTCTCGATTGACTACCTGGTACCGAGACTGGTAGTGGAATTTATTAAACAGGAAAAAATATATCTTTGATGCATCAGCCAGACATAGAAAAAATACTGAGAAAAGATAAAAGAAGTGTTGCCCGTGCAATAACTTACATAGAGTCGGGATACGACGGCTCAATCGAAATTCTCGAGCAGCTGCATAAATTTACGGGTAGGGCTTATAAAGTAGGTATCACGGGGCCTCCCGGTGCGGGGAAAAGCACTCTTACACTTCAGCTCGTTAAATGGTTCAGAAAACAGGGTTCAACCGTTGCAGTGATAGCTGTTGATCCCACAAGCCCATTCACCGGTGGCGCGCTTCTTGGAGACAGGGTTCGCATGACCGAAGTAAGTAACCTTGATGGAGTCTTCATCAGAAGTATGGCGACGCGGGGAAGCCTGGGTGGACTGAGCGGAAAAACAGTAGATGCTTCAGATATACTTGACGCAGCGGGGTATGATATTATTATATATGAGACGGTGGGAGTTGGGCAGTCGGAACTGGATATCGCAAAAGCTGCAGATACGACGATAGTGGTGCTTGTGCCTGAGTCGGGAGACACGGTTCAGGCGATGAAGGCAGGGCTCATGGAGATCGCTGATTTTTATGTGCTGAACAAGGGAGACCGTCCGGGTGCGGAGCAGGCAGTGGCTTCTATAAAAACGATGCTTCAGTTCCGGGAACATGATGAACATACCTGGTGGCCGGCCGTAGTGAAGACATCTGCACACGAGAACAAAGGCATCGACGAAGTGGGAGAGGAGATCCTCCGTCATAAGGACCATCTTGAAACAACCGGAAAACTTGAAACGAGGAGAAAAGAGAGGGAAAAGAACCGTCTCGAAGAGATCGTTGAGAGCGCAATACTCGGTGAACTGTGGGGATCGGGAGGAAACGAGCTTCTGCACGGCAGCATTTCCGGCGTCATCGAAAAAGAAATATCACCTCATCAGTTGGCCAAACAGATCATTGAAAGATACAAGGAGCATTTGAGAAATGTGAAATGTGAAATGTGAAATGTGAT
>RHKR01000523.1 GCA_008363265.1 Chlorobiota bacterium | reverse complement strand
TTGGTGTGGGAATCGGCAACCTTGCCGGCTCATTTCTCAGTGCCAAAGCCGCCATTCCATACGACTGGATCATGATCGGTATCGGCCTCTGCGTTCTTGTCGGCGTCCTTTTCGGAACATATCCTGCTTATAAAGCCGCTAACCTTGATCCGATAGAAGCATTGAGATACGAACAGTGATCTTAGTGGTTAGAGGTTAGTGGTCAGAGGTTAGTTACCTGCGACAATTTTCCGGCTAAAACTTCACTCCGCCGCAGGCGGATCACTTCGCCGCGGCGGACTAACCCTTATCAGGCAGAACATGGAATTACTAGATCAATCCCTGTGATGTACCATTTCCCGTCGATCTGGGCGAGGAAGATTCGGTACTTGTGATAGTAGGGGGCGTTTTCAGTTTGGTATATGGTGCGGGTGGTAAGTTTCTCGCACCGTTTGATCTTCTCTATTATTAGGGGGTTATCGCCCCAATCACCATCTTTTTTACGTTCAAATTTTGAGAATTCATTATTGGATGGGTCTACCGCTGATATGAAACAACCCGTTTTGCTCCAGCTTTCAAGTTCACACCTGTAGACGGGGGCTTCCTCGAACCGGGGCTGGCATGATCGTGGTACAATTTTCATAAGCGGGTGATAGAGGATCGAATCGATCTTCGTGTACCAGTCGAGTTTTATGTAAGCACCTGAGTTCTGCATCACCGTGAAGCCCGTTTCGGGATGGATGTATTCATTCAGCGCGCGCAGGTCACCGATATTGTAGATGATCATTATCGCGTTCCAGGTGTTCAGCAGGGAAGATACCTCGCTGGCCACTTCTTCTTCATTCTCTTTCGGTTTCTCTTTTGGGTCCTCTTTTCCCGGTTTCTCCTTCGCCGGCGGGATCACCTCGATGTCTTCTTCATCTTTTTTTGAGGGTTTCGGTTTGTCTGTCTTTTTCCCGGGGTAGGTAGCTACAACCTTTGAATTGGAGGTGAACTCCATCACCCAGAGTTTCTTAATCTTCAGCGATTTCTGCAGTTCTTTTTTGTGGAACTCAGCATCCGTGCGGTTTTTGAAAAGGCCCGCGACAACCCTGAAACGGTTCTTTTTGGTCTTGTCATCTCTCACAACCCTGACAGTATACCCTTCATCGGCGAATTTCTTCGCCTGTTTTTTAGCGTCATCTAGATTGGGTCCTGAGAGCAGAACCACACCGAAACCTTTTTCAAGAGGCATTACTATTGAATTGTGCGATCCGGTGGCGGGATTCAACCCACTACTGTGAAGGGCCGCGACTTTTCCTGCCATCAAGAAAATAATCGCTGCAATTGTGAACAGGTATCTACGGATCAGGCCGTTTTCAGATCGCAAAGTAGTCTCTGGTTTTTCGAATTATTTCGTTCGGATGTTTCAAAATTTTAAGTACTCAAAATAACGATATATGCTCAAATAACGAGATGATTTCGAGGTGGGATTGATCAAGAATGAACCGGTCTTACTATAAATTGTTGAAATTAATCCGATTTCCGGTACTGTATATTCATGAACTTTCGTAAATTGAGTTAACAAAGTGCTTTTTTTATGATCATAAAAAAGTTGTCTAATTTAATCGGTTCACCGTGGTTCGAAGCAGCCATATGGACGGTTGCCATAATCTACCTCGCAGTTATTGATCCGCTTCAGGAATCGCAGATAAATTTTTGCGTTCTCGACAGACTCGGATTCGAACATTGCCCCGGTTGCGGTTTGGGTAGATCAGTCTCCTACATTCTTCATGGTGATATTTTATCCGGTTGGGAAACCCACAAAGCGGGTCTCCTGGCTCTACCGGTACTACTTTACAGGATCGGCCAGATCTCTTTCAGTCAGATCAAGGTTTTTAAACAAGGCAAGGCATCACAGATTCATCAGTGATCTTCGCAGATATTCACAACTCACACAACAATCAATAATAAGAGGTCCATCATGGCAAAAGTTCATGACTACATTCCCGGTGTTTCATTTGAAGAACTCGCTTTCCTGGAGCACTATTTCGACAAGTACAACGAAGATCAGGCTCGTGAGTTTGCGATGCTGTATGCCGGCAAGCGCAAGGATGCTCAGACTGTGCTAATCATGACTCTAATTGCCTTTCTCGGAGTTAGTGGAGTTCAGAGATTCTATCTCGGTCAGATCGGAATGGGCCTCCTCTATCTCTTCACCGGAGGTCTTTGCCTGATCGGTACGATCCTCGATCTGGTGAACAACAAAAAACTGACCACTGAATA
>RHKR01000022.1 GCA_008363265.1 Chlorobiota bacterium | reverse complement strand
CTGAGTGATCTCTTTCAGGGCCTGATTGACGGCGTTGTCAACCTCCTGAAAATCAACTTCTGATACAATATCAAAGGAATGATTGGATGCCATGGAACTACATTTTGTGATTGGTTGGTCGGGGTGGAGGGATTTGAACTCTCGACCTCTTCGTCCCGAACGAATCGCGCTAACCGGGCTGCGCTACACCCCGAAAATTCAGACTCCAAATATAATGAAAAAATAATAAATAGAAAAAGTTGGGCAGTCAGGAGTGCCTTCTTACGTTACTTTACCGAAAGATTTAAGTAATCTTATTAATTCCATGAAAAAAAAAGAGTTAATCGGTAAAAACTTTATCCCGAAATCAAAAATTTCTTTGTTAAGGGTGCGAATTTTATTAAATTATACAGTTGTATTGATAAAAATAGGAAATTCCAGGCATGAAAAGGTTATTGTTTCTCTTGTCCGTGTCATTTTTAATGCTTTCCTTTGAGACATTCAGCCAGGTTTACACAGACCAGTGGCGTTTCGGTCTCGGTGCGACCTATCCAAGACTGATAGGTACAGATGCCGGTGGTAAAGAATTTAATATAAGTGGTTATGCGAGCCTTCAGCTCGACATGTCAGAACATGTTGGGTTAAGGGTTAAACCGTTCTATACTCATTTGGAGTCACAATCCGCCAAGAAAAGCACTTCTGATCTTTTCGGGCTTGGTTTCGCGCTTAACTATTACTTCATCCCTGAATACAGTGTTGTGCCATACCTTTCATTCGGTCTGGCCGGGTTCGCCCAGAAAATGAATGATCCTGTTGACGGAAAAGCAGAAACAGTGCTTGACTACTCAACCGACCTCGGATTTGGCCTTGTGTTCAAGAATCTGATAGCTGATAACTGGGACCTCAATGCCGAGATCAGCTATCACTCGATGACCAACGACCGCCTCGACGGTACTAATGGCCTCATCGGCGGTATGCTTGGTGGCAGACGTGACTCTTACATGAACTTCGGTCTCGGAGTACTCTATAACTTCGGCTTTGGGCCGAAAAGCAAGTTCTTCCCGGGTGCTGACCTGAAAGACAAGACCCCTGCTCTGATCGACAGATATCCCGTTTACGCGAACAGCTGGGAGTATGGTTTCGGTTTTCTCTATCCACGCTTCGCCGGTACGGATGAACTTGGACAGGAATTCGGCTATGGTGGATATGCCTACATTTCAAAGAAATTCAATGAATATACATCTATAAGACTGAAGCCATCCTACGCTCATATGCCCGGTTCACAGAAGGGACAGAGCACTGACATGATCAATGGCCAGATCGATGTTCTCTACAAATTCCTCCCTTATGAGCCTGTTACTCCATACATCGGTCTCGGTGGCAGCCTTTATGGTTATGCCGTGAACAAACCAACCACACTTTCTATTAAAGACGGTGAGTGGCAGCTTGATTACGGTTTCAATCTGATACTTGGTGCCGACTGGAAACTATTCGATGAGAGCTGGTCTCTTACCACTGAAGTTGCCTATAACACAGTTTCGCACGACAGACTTGACGGTCTGATCGACATGTCATCGCCTGTTGGCGGATTCCTCGGCGGACCGTATGACAGCTACATGACCTTTAGTGCCGGTTTTAACCTCTATCTCGACAGAGGCGACAAGGCTACAGGTATTCCTGTTTATGACGGTTTGAAGATCGCCAAGGATCAGGATCTCGTGTCCAAGGATGATAAAGGCAAAGACAAGGATAAAGACCCTGCCAAAGACGACAAGCCTTCCGGCAATTATGAACCTGTCGACTATGCCAAGATCGAAGAAATCGTAAAGAAATACCAGAGCGATCCGATCGATTACAACAAGATCGAGGATATGATCCAGAAATACTCGGGTAAAGACCAGACACAGAGTTGGGTTCTTTACGGTGTAAATTTCGATTTCAACTCGGCCAAGCTTCGTCCTGAATCGTATCCGATACTTAACCATGCTGCTCAGATACTCGTGTCGAACCCCGGTATGATGATCGAGATAGGTGGACACACTGACGCAGTCGGTTCCGAGTCGAACAATCAGCCACTCTCGGAGAGAAGAGCTGAAGCAGTTAAGACTTACCTTATCGAAAGGGGAGTTGACGGAGCAAGACTAACCACCCGTGGTTACGGTTCCTCGGTACCCGTTGCAGATAACGGAACTGCTGAAGGCAGGGCAATGAACAGAAGAGTTGAGTTTAAAGTACTCAACTAAACAGCATTTTACCCTTTTGAAAAGGCTGCCTCATTCGTTTGAGTCAGCCTTTTTGTTTTAAACCATTGGCCATAAAATCAGTATATTTAATGTTTTAAAAACAAAATTTTGGAAAAGATATTGAGTCACGAAAAGATATTGGTCACTGCCGCACTTCCTTACGCGAACGGACCGATACATCTTGGCCACCTGGCGGGAGCTTACTTGCCCGCGGATATTTATGTGAGATACCAGCGCTTGCAGGGCCGCGATATACTATTTATTTGCGGATCGGATGAACACGGGGTTCCGATCACGATCACAGCTGACAACGAGAAGGTCAGCCCGAATGTAATAATTGACAGATTTCACACCATAAACAAAGAATCTTTCAACCGCTTCGGGATGAGTTTCGATATTTACAGCAGAACAAGCATTCCCGAACATCATAAAACTGCCACCGATTTCTTCCTTGATTATTACAACAGCGGACTGCTGGTTGAGAAAAAGTCGATGCAGTTCTATGACAATTCCCGCCAGATGTTTCTGCCCGACAGATACGTCGAGGGGACATGTCCAAAGTGCGGCAATGAGAGCGCGCGAAGCGATGAATGTGAAAACTGCGGCGCCCTCTACGACCCTTCCGAACTGATCAACCCCGTTAGTAAAATATCGGGGGAAAGGCCGGAACTAAAGGAGACCTCCCACTGGTTCTTCCCGTTCGGCAAATTTCAGGAGAGGCTGGAGAAGTATGTGGCTGAAATGGATGAAACCTACGGCTGGAAGGAGAACGTTCTTCAATATTGCAAAGGATGGTTCACCGCCGGACTTCAGGACAGAGCCATTACAAGAGACCTCGACTGGGGAGTGAAGCTCCCATTGAACAGTGTGGATAACAAGGTTCTTTACGTTTGGTTTGAGGCTGTGCTCGGCTACATTTCCGCCACCAAAGAGCTCTTTAAACAGCGAGGTGAGGAGGAAGGCTGGCGTGACTACTGGCAGAATCCCGACACCAAATACGTGGCTTTTATTGGTAAAGACAATATCGTTTTCCACACGATCATATTCCCCGCGATGCTGATGGCCTGGAACGACAGGCATGGCGACAAGTTTGTGCTCCCACAAAACGTCCCCGCAAATGAGTTTTTAAACTTCGAGGGAAAAAAGTTTTCCAAGAGCAGGAAGTGGGGCATCGATGTGATTGACTTCCTCAACAACTTTGAGGCCGACTCCCTGAGGTATACCCTCACCATGAACCTCCCAGAGTACCGGGATACCGATTTCTCCTGGAAGGATTTTCAGGCAAAGCACAACAACGAACTTGCGGATATTCTCGGTAATTTTGTGAACAGAACATTGACCTTCATTCACAAGAATTTCGAAGGGAAGGTTCCGGCACTTTATAATCTTGATGAGAGGGACGATGAACTCCTGAACCTTCTTGAGGGTCACCCGGGTAAGATTGCCGGTCTGATGGAACTCTACAAATTCAAGGACGCATCGCTTGAGATCATGAACCTGGCAAGGGCGGGAAATAAATATTTCAATGATTCCGAACCCTGGAAAACCTTGAAGTCCGACAGGGAAAGGTGCTCAACAACACTTCACCTCTGTCTGCAGACCATTTACACACTCGGTGTTCTCTTTATGCCTGTGATACCGGCAACCTCGCAGAAGATTCTAAAAATGCTCAACAAGCGTTCAACCGCATGGATGAACAGCGGGAAGCTTTCCCTGGCTGAAGGAGAAGAACTTGGCACTCCTGAGATACTTTTCAGGAAGATCGAAGACTCAACCATTGAAGAAATCAAGCAGAAAACCGCTCCTGAGATTGCTGAGGAATCAGATTTTGAAAAGCTCGAGCCGGTTTCCATCGACCGTTTCTTTGAAACCGATCTGCGTGTGGCCGAGATAGTCGAAGCCGAGAGGGTAAAGAAAAGCGATAAACTGATCCGCGTGCAGGTTTCATTCGGTAAAGAGAGAAGACAGGTCATAGCCGGCATCGGGAAATCATACGAACCTGAAGAATTGATCGGTAAAAAAGTTGTGGTTGTCGCCAATCTTAAACCTGCCAAACTTATGGGTCTTGAATCGCAGGGAATGATACTCGCAGTTGAAACCCCTGACGGTGGTTTAAATGTTCTTGAAGTGGATACCCTCATCAAGAACGGAACAAAGGTCAAGTAGCATGAAACTGAAACTCTTTTTATTCATAGCCCTGCCTGTTATGCTTTTCGGGCAGAACAGTGTGGTCAGTAAGTTCTCCCCGGCATTGAACTCCTGGATATCCTCCAGTGCAGGAGGAACAGTGAAAGTGTGGGTTGATCTTGCCGACAAAGGCGGTAATCAGTATCTTCTTGGAAGTCCTGAAAAATTTCTGAGCCAACGTGCCATTGAGAGAAGGATGAAGAGAGGGAGTTCGATAAATGAGACCGATCTTCCGGTGTGGACACCTTACCTCGAAACAATTGAACAGAATGGCTTCAGGATCATAAGCAGATCGAAGTGGTTCAATTCTGTTACTGTTACAACAGACAGGGAAGGGCTTTACAGTCTTGGAAGGTTACCTTTTGTGAAATCGATCGGCATGGTAGCCAAGGGCAGCACCCCCGGCACGGTTAAAAACAGTATGATCACCGGACCGGCAGATCTATCACTGATGTCACCGGCCGCACTTGATTACGGGCAGTCGCTTGCCCAGCTTCTCCCACAGCAGATCCCGGCCGCGCATGACATGGGTTACGACGGATCGGGTGTTTTCATCTGCCTTATGGATGCCGGTTTCAATAATCTTGCGCATGAGGTTTTCGACTCGCTTAGAATTGTGGCCACATGGGATTTTGTGAACGGAGATCCTGATGTAGGGGATGGTGGTCAGGGCAACGGAAGCCATGGAACCATTACTCTCTCGGTGATCGGCGGGTATAAACCGGGCCAGCTTATCGGTACCGCTTACAGGGCTCACTACCTGTTGGCAAAAACCGAGAATACCGACACGGAAACCCCGGCTGAAGAGGATTTCTGGATCGCCGCAGCTGAATGGGCTGATTCGATCGGTGTGGATGTCACTTCAACTTCACTGGTTTATTTAGAGTTTGATGCCCCGTATCCAAGCTATACCTGGCAGGATATGAACGGAAACACCGCCAGGATAACCAAGGGAGCCGATCTTGCCGTAAGCAAAGGCATCGTCGTTTTCAACAGTGCGGGAAACAACGGAATGAACGACACCCGGAACACTCTCGCCGCACCGGCCGACGGTGATTCGGTGATCACGATCGGTTCGATCACAGCCGCGGGTATGCGTTCCGGTTTCAGCAGTGTGGGTCCCACAGTTGACGGCAGGATCAAACCTGACATGATGGCTGTCGGAAGCGCAACATATGCAGCCGCTCCCGGCGGAAGGGATGTTTATACCTCCGCATCAGGTACTTCACTCGCTTGTCCGATCGGAGCGGGAATTGCCGCTTTTATGCTGCAGAAAAACCCTGGTTTGACACCAATTCAGGTAAGGGAGATTTTAAGGTCCACCGCATCACAGCCAAATGCTCCCGACAGACTTATGGGATGGGGGATCATGAATGCCGTAGCCGCGATAAACAATGTCCCGGTATCGGTTAAAGACGGATCAGGCATGGTTCCTGAGGATATTTCGCTTGTCAGTTATCCCAACCCGTTCAATCCGTCAACAACATTGAGTTTTACTCTTCCCACGGAAAAATTCGTGCGGATCATGATATACAGCAGTACCGGCGAACTGGTAAAACAGGTCATTGAAGGAACTTTTGCCGCCGGTACGAGTAAAATAATGATAGACGGAGGAGGCCTCTCTTCCGGTAATTATATAGTCATCCTGCACACCGGTGACAAAGTATATTCACAAAAGATAAGTTTGATCAAATGAAAAAACTCCCCGGCCTTCTATTCCTTCTGATTGCCTTTTTTACCTTTTCCGGAAGCCACAGTTCTTCAAAACTCTCCCGGTCGATGGAGAGCGTTATGGGACGGATGTCCGACAAGGATTCGATCGTCTGCTGGGTCTTTTTTACCGATAAAGGCCCTGCTCCCGAAGTCCTGCTCTCATCCCCTGAAAAACTGATCTCACAACGTTCGATCGACAGGAGAAAAAAGTACCTTTCACCCGATAAGATCACTGATAACAGTGATCTTCCCGTTTACGCGGGGTATCTGAATTCAATTGAGAAGATGGGGATCAGGATAAAAGGAAAGTCGAAGTGGCTTAACAGCGTAAGCTTGAAGGTCGCCAAAACCGATATCAAAAAACTCGAAGCCCTTCCATTTGTTAGCAGTATCGACCTCGTTACCCGCTACTCCAAGAGATACAAGGCTGAAACACCGGCTGCACCGCCAAATGAAGGTAAAGCACTTAGAGGGACAAAAGTTCTCTACGATATGGACTACGGAGCAAGCCTGACCCAGAACCAGATGCTGCAGGTACCCGCGCTTCACAACCTGCGGATAACCGGTCAGGGGGTCATGATTGGTGTCTTTGATGCCGGATTCAACCGTCTTGACCACGAAGCTTTTCAGGGACTTGACATCCATGCAACATGGGATTTTGTGAACGGCGACCCCGGTGTCGGCGACAGTCTTGATATGGGCGAGGGAAGTCATGGAACAAACGTTCTGTCATCGATCGCGGGGTACAAGCCCGGCAGCCTTATTGGTCCGGCCTTCGGTGCGACCTATATTCTGGCAAAAACCGAGAATACAGAAAGTGAAACCCCTGTTGAAGAGGATAACTGGATCGCCGCGATAGAGTGGGCCGACAGCATCGGAGTTGATCTTGTGACCTCATCCCTCGGTTATATTGAATACGATCCCCCTTTCCAGAGTTATACCTGGCAGAACATGGACGGAAATACTGCGAGAATAACGATCGCGGCCGATCTGGCAGTGGGCAAGGGAATTGCAGTTTTTGTTTCCGCGGGAAATGAAGGCCATCACGCCACCCGCAACACTTTGGGTGCACCTGCTGACGGCGACAGCGTTGTGGCAGTCGGCGCTGTCGACAATACAGGTTCAAGAGCATATTTTTCGAGCGTTGGCCCGACGTCTGACGGACGGATAAAGCCGGATATCATGGCGATGGGTCAGGGAGTCAGGGTGGCCAGTTCCTGGACCACAACAGGATATGGTTACTCCTCCGGGACTTCATTTTCATGTCCGATTGCCGCCGGGGTTGCCGCTTTGATCCTGTCACAAAGACCCTGGATCACCCCCCTGGAACTTACTGCCGCCCTGAAATCGACAGCCAACAATGCAAACAACCCGAACAGGGAGTATGGCTGGGGGATAATCAACGCACTTGCCGCCCTCAATTCGATACCTGTAGTGAGTGTAAATGACGAAGCATCACTCCCATCCGGATTTAAGATATTGGGTAATTACCCCAATCCGTTCAATCCCTCCACACGGGTTGATTTTGAGCTGTCTGTCGCGTCACCTGTCACTTTCGAGCTCTACAATTCAGCGGGTGAGAGGGTGATCTCCCGAAGCGAAAACGGTTTTTCAGCCGGCAGGCACAGCTATGATCTCTCCGTGGGAAATATCAATTCAGGCGTTTATTTTCTTAAAATTACATCGGCTCAGGGCACCGGGGTGTTGAAGTTGGTTCTCTCAAGGTAACCAATAATAACCTTGATTTTCAGCGCAGGTTTAGGTAAAATTGTTGTTGGGATTTTTTAATGATCTTTACTAATTCATTTATTTATAAAATATTCAGTACCCCCGGAGATTTCCGGGTTATCTTTTAACAATCTGGAGCCATTGATGTTCAGAAAAACATGGGTTTTAATTTTCCCCCTCATCTCCGCGATCTTTCTAACAGCTTGTTCCGGTGGTGGAACCGGCCCCTCCGTGGCTGAGTTTACCGGCGCAAACAATCAAAAAGTGAAGGTTTCACTGTCGGAATTTGAGAGAGCATACACGAAAACTTCCGGGGGAATCGAAAACGCTAAGAAGGATGACCGGGAAAAGCTTAAGAATTTCCTTGAGGTTTATACCAATTTCAAGATGAAACTTCAGGACGGAACAGAGAGAGGATTCGATAAGGATACTGCTCTCACAAAAGAACTTGAAGACTACCTCCGCCAGGTCGGACAGACATATATCATTGAAAAAGAGCTGATCGAACCCGCCGTAAAGCAGATGTGGGAAAGACGCAAAAAAGAGATCCGTGTAAGTCACATCATGACCCGCCCCGATTCTCTTGATACCGAGGAGCCAAAACTTAGACTCGATTCTGTACTTCAGAGGATCAAGGAAGGTGAAAGCTTCGAAAAACTTGCTGCCGAGTATTCGACAGATGAGTTCAGTGCCGCCAAGGGTGGAGACATCTACTACATAACTTCCGGAATGATCGTTCCCGAGTTTGAAGATGCCGCTTACACCCTGAAACCCGGTGAAGTTTTTCCTGAGGTGGTAACAACCAGGTTCGGTTATCACCTGATAAAGGTAACGGAAGAACGTGACAGGATCCCCCAGATCCGCGCCAGCCACATTCTTATCGCCTATCAGAACCCTGAAGGTAATGTTGACACGGCTTTTGCTTATAAGAAGATGGACACAGTGCTTGCCCGCCTTAAAGCCGGTGAAAGATTTGAAGACCTCGCAAGGGTTTATTCTGATGATCCCGGTTCAAAGAACTCGGGCGGTGATCTTGGGTTCTTCGAGAGAAGAATGATGGTCCCTGAGTTTGATGAAGCGGCTTTCAACCTGAAACCGGGCCAGATGTCGGATATCGTAAAAACCGCTTACGGGCTCCACCTCATTCTGGTTACAGAAGAAAAACCGTACCCCTCGTATGAAGAGGACAAGGAAAACCTGAAGAGGATGTATCGCCAGATCAGGTACAATAGTGAATACTCTCAGTTCCTTCAGGCTACAAGGGACAGATATAACTTTACATCAAATGAACAGCTTTTTGCTCTCATCGAGAGCGAGGCTGACACTGTGATGATCAATAAAGGTTACATGGAATCCGAACTTCGCAATGCTTATAAGGATTCAGTTGCGTTCACAATGGAAAACCGCTCATGGAACCTCGATTCGCTTGTAATCGATATGGGCCGCAGGATGGAGTTTTTCAATGTGCCGATCACATTCACACTTCTGAACGACGGCGCGATAAAACTGGCCAACGACAGGGTACTTTCAATCGATGCCCAATACCTGCCCCAAAGAAATGAAGACTTTGCCCGCCTGATGGATGACTACAAGAACGGCATCTACATCTTCAAACTTCAGGAACTCGAAGTCTGGAACAAGATCAAGAACGACAGCGTCTATCTGATGCAGTATTATGATACCCACAAATCCGGCTACATCTGGCCTGACAGGGTTGAGTTCGGTGAGATCTTTGTTAAGAGCGATTCGCTGGCAAAGGTACTTCACAAAAAACTTCTTGACGGAGCAGCCCTCGACTCGCTCGCGGGTGAATTCACCGAAAGAAGCAACATGAGGGGTAAAAAAGGTCTCCACTCGCTGCAGGATGTAAATCTCAACGCTCTTTACAAAGAGGCTAACAAACATCCGCAAGGTTCAATAACCGCGCCTTTCAGCATCGATGGTGGTTTCTCCATCATCAAGGTGTACAAGAAGGAGAACAGCAGGATCAAAACCTACGAAGAGGCTAAACCTGAAGTGCTCAGCGGATACAATGAACAGGAACAGAAGAAGATGGAAGAGGCGTACATCAACACTCTGAAATCGAGATACAAACCTGTTTATTTCTATGATGCCCTTGAAGATGCATTCAAGAATTAAAAACCAATACCCCCGGAAAACATTTAATGCTTAAAAAAGCCCTTTTGGTGTTCCTCTTCCTTTTCGGAGGAGGAACACTTTTTTCACAGGAGATCGCCGAAAAGATCGCGGCGATCGTGGATAACGACATAATTCTCGAAAGTGAAGTGACGCTGCGCGCTACCCTGGAAGCCCAGCGTACCGGCGGTAACGCGGATGACCCTCAATTCAGGGCGATTGTGCTCAACAGTATGATCGAGGAGAAACTTCTCTATGCGTATGCCGTCCTTGATTCGATAATGGTTACCAAACCCGAGATCGACCAATACCTCAGCTATCAGGTTCAGCAGTTGATCCGGCAGTTCGGTTCAGAAGAAGCTGTTGAAAAGACATACAACAAATCGATGGCTCAGATAAAGAGGGAATTGGAGCCTGAGATCGAAAAGAATCTCCTGATGAAAAAAGCCCAGGACAAGAAATTCGGGACCGTTGATGTCAGCCGGCGTGAAGTTGAGGAGTTCTTCAGTGAATTCAGGGACAGCCTCGGAACCACACCTGAAAAAGTTAAGATTTCCCACATCTTCCGCTCACCCGTGAAGTCGGAGAGGATCATGAAGATCGCTTATGACTTCGCATCGGGTCTTCTTGATTCGATCAAGAAAGGTGCCGATTTCGCTGAGCTTGCAAAAAAATATTCCGATGACCCGGGCAGCGCTGTGAACGGCGGTGATCTTGGTTATGCCGCGAGGGGTACTTTTTATCCTGAGTTTGAATCGGCCGCCTTCAGACTGCGTGAAGGTGAAATTTCCGACGTGGTTGAATCCCCCGTGGGATATCACATAATCCAGCTTGTCGACAGGAGGGGTGAGCAGATAAAGGCCCGCCACATCCTCGTGAAGGTAAAGCCTGACGATCAGACCGATTTTGAGCTTATAAACTTCCTTACCGATCTCCGTGACTCGCTCGTAAGAAACAACGGTGATTTTAAGGCCTACGCGAAGAAGTACAGTCAGGATGAGAGAACCAACCGTGCAGGAGGAAACCTTGGCACATTCTACATCGATAAACTTGATGCCGCTCTTAAAGAGACGATCTTCCGCCTGAAGGAAGGTGACATCTCGTTCCCAAAGAGGATCGATTACGGTCAGGATGACTACGGTTACCACATTGTAAAAGTTGATCAGCGGATCCCGCGCCATGAGCCGAACCTTGAACTTGACTACGACGAAGTTAAAGAGCTCGCCATTATGTACAAGAAGAAAAGACTCGAGAACGAGTGGTTCGAGGATCTGAAAACAAAGATATTCTGGGAGATAAAATAAGATGGGGAATGCCGGTTGGATGAAGTCGCACTCGTAAATGAGATCAACGGCAAGTTTAAGGCCGTTAAGGAAGAGATCGGAAAAGTAATTGTCGGTCAGCATGAGATAGTCGAACAACTTCTTATCTCTCTTCTTTCACGGGGTCACTGCCTGCTTGTCGGTGTACCGGGCCTCGCGAAAACCCTTCTTATCAAAACAGTGGCCGAAGTCACCGACCTGAAGTTCGGCAGGATACAGTTCACGCCCGACCTTATGCCGTCGGATATTACAGGTACCGATATCATCGAGGAAGACCCGGTCACCAGAAGGCGTGAGTTCAGATTCATCCCAGGGCCCATTTTTGCAAATGTCATACTTGCTGACGAGATCAACAGAACTCCTCCCAAAACGCAGGCGGCTCTTCTTGAAGCGATGCAGGAATACAAGGTTACTGTAGCCGGACACACCTATCAGCTTGGGAAGCCGTTTTTTGTTCTTGCAACCCAAAATCCTATTGAGCAGGAGGGTACCTACCCCCTTCCGGAGGCACAGCTCGACCGTTTTATGTTTAACCTGTGGCTCGATTACCCTTCGTACGAGGAGGAGGTCGAGATCGTAAAGGCGACCACAGGCGCGTTTACCCCGGTTGTAGAACCGGTGATCAAAGCGGAAGAACTCGTCCGGTACCAGGAGTTGATCAGGTCAGTTCCTGTTGCCGATAACATTATCGAGTATGCCGCGAAGATCGTCCACAGTACCCGCCCGAACACTGCTGAAGCACCTTCTTTCATCAAAGAGTGGGTAAGGTGGGGTGCGGGTCCCAGGGCGTCACAATACATGATCCTTGCGGCGAAGACCAGAGCTGTGCTCTACGGCCGGTTCACCCCGAACAAGGAGGATATCCGTTCTGTTCTCAATCCCATACTGAGGCACCGGGTGATAACGAACTTCAGTGCCGAAGCCGAGGGTATAACCCCGGTTGACATCGTTCAAAAACTGATCGAAACAGTATAACTACAGCTTTTTTTTATTTCAATTTCTTGTTAAATTAAATGTTTGATCAAAAACATTAATTAACGGTGGTGCAACCGATGCAGACTAAATACATATCACTTTTCAATTCGGTCAGTCAGCTGTTTGAGTCGGAATCCGGCTCCGAGGCAATGCTTAACGGTTTCTGCAATCTCGTGGCCAACGAATTCGAATTTTATTCTGCAGCTCTTTTCAGACCGGTGAATGACAAATACCTTCTTGTCGGTAAATCGGACAATGTAAAGAAGAGCCTGAACCTCGGAAGTGAGCAGCTCTGCACCAACTGCAAGGCACTTGAAATGGCTCCTGACGGGAGCACTTTTGATATTGAAAAGAAGTGCCTGATACAGACCACCGATTTTCTTGTTTATGAAGGTTGTTTGCGGATCAAGTCGACCGCGGGCGGCAGTTTTGTGCTGAAGCTTACCCGGAAGTCGCCATTCAGCCAGAGTGATATCGAAGGCATCACAGCGA
>RHKR01000522.1 GCA_008363265.1 Chlorobiota bacterium | reverse complement strand
GGAATAAGAAAGATCAAGATATCGATCTACGGTGAGGTGTTGCGCAAAGGAAGCAAGGTGATCTACGCGAACACCCGCTTGAACGACATTTTAATGGACGGCGGCTTTACTCCCGCGGCGAACATCAGAAACATAAGGATCATTTCGAAGGAAGGTGCTCAACGGATCATCGACCTCCTCTCATTTATCAGACTCGCCGACCGTACCCAGAATCCCGTTCTCGAGGATGGTGATTATGTGATGGTTGATAAACTTGACAAGACTGTAACTCTTTCCGGAGCAGTTAAATATCCGGGCATCTATGAGTTCAGAGACGATGAATCACTGGAATCCCTTATCAAGATAGCCGGCGGTTTTCTGGATGCGGCATTTCTTGACACTCTTGAAATTATCCGTTTCGGTTCCGACGCGAAAACCCAGATATCCATCGTTAAAAGTGTTGCAGCCTTCCATGCGGAAAACTTCAGACTGGCAAATAAAGACCGTATTGTTGTCAGGCTAAAACCAGAGTACCTCGAAGAAAAAATCGTAACTATCAGCGGATATGTGAAGTATCCCGGGCCTTATAAAATAAATGAGGGCGTAACCCGTCTTTCAGATATCATTCCCGAGGCAGGTGGATTTCTGTCAAGAGGCTCACTCAAGAGTGCTTATATAGTCAGGGAGTCGGGCGAATCGGTCTATGATCCTGAATTTGAGCGTTTGAAGGGAATGCCCCGAAAAGACATGAGCGACGATGAATACGATTACCTCAAATCCCGTTCCCGTCAGAGGAAGGGCCGTGTTGTGATCGATTTTGAAAAGGTCTTCCTGACGAAAACCGATGATCTTATCCTAAAGAAAAACGATCAGATAATTGTCCCTTTGAAGAAGGATTTCATCATAATTATTGGACAGGCTGTGTTTCCGGGCAATCTTGAGTATCATCCTGAGTATGGCATCAGGGATTATATCGCTCAAGCCGGGGGTTTCGCCTGGCGTGCCGACGAAGGCGAGATTAGGGTGATAAAAGGGAAGACCGGAGAGTGGATCGATGAAGATGATATTGAAAATCTCGAACCGGGTGATACCATTTGGATCCCTGAAAAGCCACAGGCTCCCAAGTTCTGGGATGTCTTTAAGGATTCGCTCATGATTGTCGGACAGCTCGCAACAGTAATTGCCGCCACCATTGCAGTTATCGTGAGTACAAGGTGATAAAGATATTTTTTTCCGTTCTTTTGAAGAACTACATAAAGCTCCTCCTCATTTCAGGCGTTGCTTTAATTATTTACACCCTTGCCCTTTATTTTGTCTATCCTGTTTCCTTTACCGCCGTTTCCTCAGTGCTTCCTCCCGAGCAGCAGAAGGCACAGGGGCTCGCCGGACTTCTTGGCGGTCAGGACCTCGGAGGATTGATAAGTGGTGCCGGTTCAGGTTCATCGCAATTATACGGTGAAATACTCAAAAGCCGTGCGGCATCAGAATTCGTGGCAGGCAAAATAAACCTGAAAGAGTACTACGGCGACTATCCGATGGTAGAGATCCACAGCAAACTCTTAAAGGATCTCGAGATCGAGGTTTCCAAAGAGGGGATCATTAAGGTCGGATTTACCGCTGAGACAGGCTATTTTGGAAGAAATGATGCCGATAAAAAAGATGCGGCCGGTTTTGCTGCCAAGGTAAGCAATACGTACGTAATGGCCCTGGATTCGATCAACAGGGTGAAACTTCACAACAAAGCGAAGCTGACCCGGGAGTTCATTGAAACCCGTCTGAGCCAGACAAAAACCGAACTTGACAGTGCAGAGCAGCAGCTTGCGAAATTTCAGCAGAAAAATAAGGCCATTTCATTACCGGAGCAGCTAAAAGCAGGCATTGATGCCGCTGCCAAAGTGAAGAGTGATATCATCACTTCGCAGATCGAACTTGAATATCTTCTAAAGACCATGAGTGAAGACGCGCCGGAAGTGCAGGCAGCAAGGATGAAACTCAACTCACTGCAAAGAGAATACAATAAATTCCAGTCCAACAGCGACGAACTTTTCGTCGGTTTCAATGACGCACCTGAACTCGGCATCAAACTTTCGAACTATTACAGGGAAGTAAAAGTGCTGTCTGAAGTCTATCTGCTCCTGCAGCAACAGTATTTCAAGGAGCTCATCCAGGAACAGAAAGATATTCCCACGATCGAGATTCTTGACAAGGCCGTTCCCCCGATACGGACATCCTCTCCCAAAATGGTTCAGTCGATCATTACAGCGGGCATACTTTTCTTTATTCTCA
>RHKR01000521.1 GCA_008363265.1 Chlorobiota bacterium | reverse complement strand
TGATCAACGCGGGTGTGAGTAACATTGACCAGCGGGACAATCAGGGATTCAAGAAGGGTACACTCTCCACATCAGAGAACATGTTCTATCTTTCGCTGGCTAACAAGTTTTCTGAAAAACTCTCGGTCGGTATAACCGCCAAATTCTACTACTACAAACTTTATGAAGAGGTGACATCAACGAGCCTCGGGTTCGATATCGGAGCGATCTACTCATTCAATCCCGATCTTTCGATATCCCTTGTGCTCACTGATATAAACTCACAGTACAAATGGGATACTTCACCGATTTACGGAACTGACGGTGTATCCTCGAACGACAAATTCCCCCTCTTCAAGAAGCTGGGTGTCGCCTACTTCCTGAGGCCGTACAATGTTCAGCTTGCGGCGGAATTCGCGTCAGATAACTTTGGTACCAATCTGATAAGGTTCGGCGCGGAATACAACATCTATGAAGGACTTTACCTCCGTGGCGGTATTGACAACTGGTTCCTGAACAATGGTGATGAACCCGCGAAGCCTTCCCTCGGTTTTTCTTATTCAAGGGCGTTTGCCGGACTTAAAGTGGGTGTTGATTATGCCTTTCAGGTTGAGCAGTACTCGACTGGTCACAGACATATAATTGGTTTGAATTTCATTTTCTAAAATAGAGAAAAGATGAAAAAAGCTCTTTTATTCACTATTCTGATATTACTGGCCGAAGTTTCGGCACAGTCCGCGGGCAATGCCGGACTTTCATTCCTCAAGATCGGAGCCGGTGCACGAAACATCGCCTTGGGTGACAACGGGGCCGTTTTCGCGAACGATGCTTCAGCGGTTTTTTACAATCCGTCGAATCTTGCAGGCGGCACTTCAACTGAAGTCTCATTCACGCACAATGAATGGATACAGGGTGTGAAAACAGAAATGCTCGCTTCCCGTTTCGCGTTGTTTGGTTTGAACATGGCGCTGGGTCTCAATTCAACAAGGATCGGTGACATCGAGGTAAGGGAACGCCCGGGTGCACCACTCTCCACCTTTACTGCAGACTTCATGGCTATTTCACTTGCCACCGGTTTCGCGATCAGCGACAAATTTGACGCGGGTTTCGGAATGAAATACCTCTATGAAGGAATGTTCTACGAAGACGCTACCGGTTTCGCATTCGACTTTTCGGCAAAGTACAAACTTTCAAATGACCTTTTCGTCACCGCCGCAGTTAGGAATATTGGTTCGATGAATGAACTTAAGGCTGAAGCAACCAAGTTGCCTACCGACCTGAGAGTTGGCGGCGGATATAACTTCGCTCTGACCGAATCGAAGATCAAGTTCGCTACCGGACTGGAGCTGCAGAAGTATCTCTCCACGGACGACATTCACTTCAATGCCGGTGTTGAAGCGATCTATGATAACCTTGTGGCCGTCAGGGTTGGTTACCAGACTCTTTACGAATCAAAAGGCATTACGGGCGGTGTCGGAATTCAGTGGAACAAACTGATGTTCGATTACGCAATTTCTCCCTTCTCACAGAACCTCGGAATGGGGCATACTTTTTCGGTGGGGATCAAGTTTTAGGTATTAGTCCACCGTGGCGGATTAAGTATTATTTATTATACTGAAAACCGCTAAATTTATTGTTACAATTTTTGAGATTTTTTGAGTTTAAATTTTAAGTTAGAGGCGCTTGATCCGGCTTCAAAAGCCCGGGCGGGCGAGTTCACTACAGCACACGGAGTGGTAAAAACTCCGATTTTCATGCCCGTTGGTACTCAGGGGACCGTTAAGGCGGTGAATTTCGAGTATCTCAGGGATGACATCAATGCTGATATCATTCTCGGGAACACATACCACCTTTATTTAAGGCCGGGGACAGACACCCTTGAAAAGGCAGGCGGACTGCACAAGTTTATAAACTGGGACCGTCCGATCCTGACGGACAGTGGTGGTTTTCAGGTTTTTTCTCTTTCCGATCTCAGAAAGATCAGGAAAGACGGAGTGGAATTCAAGTCGCACCTCGATGGCTCGAAGCACTTCTTCACCCCGGAAAAAGTGGTTGAGATACAACGGTCGATCGGGTCGGATATCATGATGGTACTCGATGAGTGCACCCCCTATCCCTGTCCGTATGAATACGCGGTACATTCGACTGAAATGACATCAGAGTGGGCTGTACTGAACAGGGAAGCTTTCATGAGAACGAAGGGCCTCTATGGATATGAGCAGAACCAGTTCGGCATAATTCAGGGAAGCACGTACAAGGATCAGAGGGAGAAATCGGTTCTTTCACT
>RHKR01000021.1 GCA_008363265.1 Chlorobiota bacterium | reverse complement strand
GATTGAACAAGATAGACACGATAACCCGCCTCCGGCGGGCGAAATGTTATGGGCACAACTATCCAATTACTTTGTGGCGTCCCTTCGGGACGATCCCGCGGAGCGGGATAATCCCCCACGGGGGCAAGCTGAAAATCCATTAATCCTGCAAATCCCCCACAGGGGCAAGCTGATTCAGACATAACAAAAAAGGCCGCCCATTTCTGAGCAGCCTTTTTTTAAGTTTATCAGTGGTGAGTAGTGAGGATTACTTCACAGTTCACAGTTCATAGTTCACACTTCCACTTACTTCATCAGTATCATCTTCTTTGTAGCGAGCGTGCTGTTGTCGCTGATGAGTCTGTAGAAGTATATACCGCTTGGCATTGTGTAGCCGTGGAGTGATCTGCTGTCCCACTCATACTTGTAGTTACCGGGAGCGAGCTCCTGATTTACAAGGATGTTAACCAGTTCGCCTGCGGCGTTGAAGATCTCAAGACGCATTGAAGCGGCTTTGGCAACGCTGAAGGAGATGGTGGTTGTTGGGTTGAAAGGATTCGGGAAGTTCTGGTTCAGAGCGAACTCTGTAGGAACATCTGATTCTTCTTTTTCGAGACCAACGATGCCGTACATGATCTGGTAGTATCTCCAGAGGGTGTCGGCGAGCGCAAGATCGGTGGCTTCAGCCCAGTTTGTGAGGGTTGCATCGGTGATACCGAAAGTTGGGCCGCCTCCTCTTGTTCCCTGACCGTTTCTATGGCAGGCAACCGCGCATGTGTTGATCATACCGCCAGTGACGTTCGAGTAGGTGATCGTCAGGTTTGGTCTGATCGGCATGAAGCTGTGGTTTGAGATATCATAGCTTCTTGCTGTAACCGCGTTATGGGTCATGTGGCAGCTTACGCACTGGCTGATCGCCTGTGGGTGCTTCGAGTGATTGTTGATTCCGTTTGTTTCAGCAGCTTTGTCAGCATGGCACATTACGCAACCGACGCCAGGTGTAAGAGAGTTGAAATCCTGTTTCAACTGGTGGGCCTGGGCAGTTTCCTGATGCGGATCGTGGCAGGTAACGCATGTCATCATACCGGTTGTGGTGTTGAAATGCGCCGAATATTTGAAGTCCTGCGACTGCTGGTGGTGCTGTTTCGAGGTTTTGCCGTCAGGCCAGAGACCCGGTTTGTTGAAGATGTAACCGGCAAGGTCTTCGCCTACAGGGTAGGTTTTTCCGGTTGTCTCATCATAGGGGTATTCAAAGGTCTGGTTTTTGCTGAGGCCTCTGAAGTGGCACTGACCGCAAACATCAAGTTTTCTTTCATATGAAAGGTCTGTAAGTTTCTTAACATGGCCCGGTCCCGCCATCGCTGAAGGATGTCCGTGGCATGATTCGCAACCAACCACCATGTTGGCGGGGCTGCTGTTGTTTGCCCAGCTGTAAACCCATGAAGTATCACTTCCGCTTACAACGGCGTTAACAGTGTTTGTGTGGTTGCCCGGTACAACGTGGCAGCCGGCGCAGTTTTTATCCCATGACTTTGAGCGGAACGCGTTGTCCTGGACTTTCAGGGCACCAGAAGTGGTGAACCAGTTCTGTGGGTTGTAAGCAGCCCAGTTACCTGAAGAATTGTTCTTGTATTTAAGAAGGTTCCACTGAACGGGGAGCATGTAATGGCTCTGACCGATCTTCACGAGGTAGCGCTGTTTCCAGCCGCCGCCGTAAGTTGAAACGATCTTGTACTCAACCGGAGATCCGGTTGCAGGGTTCAGGGTTGCAAACCATTCGCCGGCAGCAACGCGGAAGGTAACGGTGGCATTACCGTAAGCCGAGCCCATTGAGACTGTTTGGGCGAAATCGCCCTTCATGTTGTCAGTTGCAGGTGGTAAATGTATCTGAGAGTGTAAGGTCGCTTTCCATGAGTTAAAACCGGGGAATGTGCGGAGCGCGCCCTGGTGGCACATCGAGCAATTTTCCACTCCGGTGAAGTTTTGTGCAAAAATACTTGATGCAAGTATTACCAGCACGATAAGGATTTTTTTCATTATGGTATCTCCTGTTGAGAAATTAATCGCTTGCAATTCAAAAATAAGACTAAAAGTTCTTTTTACACTGTAAACAAATGTGAAAAAATATTCATTTTTTATTCTAAGCAGTATTAAATAGTTTAGCCGCTGTTAACGGACAAATTATCATGAACATACTCATTGTAGAAGATGAAGAACAGCTGGCCCTCTCGCTGAAGAAACTTTTTCAGGAGGAGGGTCACAGCGCGACACTCGCATTCGATGGTGAACGCGGGTGGGAACTGTTGCAGAGCCTGAAATTTGATATCATACTGCTCGACTGGGTGATGCCCAAGATGAACGGAATTGATCTCTGCAGGAAGCTCCGCGCTGCCGGCATTTCAACCCCTGTCATTCTCCTTACGGCGCTAAGCAACGTAAATAACGTTGTTGAAGGGTTGAATCAAGGTGCTGACGACTACGTTACGAAGCCGTTCCTCTTCGATGAGCTCATCGCAAGGGTGAACGCCGTTACGAGAAGATTCGACAAGTCGAACGAGGTGATCCACTTCGACGTTTTCACGCTCGATCTTATCGGGCGAAAACTTGAGTCGGCCGCGGGGGTGATAAAACTTACCGAGAAAGAGTTCGACCTGCTGAAGCTCTTTCTTAACAACCGCAACAGGATCATTTCCAAAGAGACGATCATTAAAGAGGTTTGGGGGCTCGATTTTGTGCCGCAGACCAACTTTGTGGAGGCCTCAATAAAGAACATCAGGAAGCGGCTTTCAGAGTTCTCCGATAAAAAATTCATAAGGAACGTCTACGGTGAAGGGTATTTCTTCTCGGTTGATGAGTAGCATCCGCGGCCTTTTCACCTACTCGGTGAGGAATATCTTTTACTGGATATTCTTCTCTTTTGTATCGTTCTTCACCATATTCAGCGTTTTCTCACTTTTCTCGATCAGTAAAATACTTCAGAACGCGGTTGATTCAGCCCTGAAGCATGAAGCCGAAAAACTCCTCCGCACAATAGAATACACCGGTGACTCGGTCATTGTAAAAAGCAGCATCGAACTGAATGAAGAGGATTTCCTCGATGTCACCCAGCACCCTTTCCTTCTTGAGGTATATGATTCATCCGGGCGCAATCTCCTGAGAAGCGAGAATGTCGCCAAATTCGGCAGTATAAAGAAGCAATGGGAGTCTTTCAGTAATGTCCCTGTTTTTGAGGAATCCAAGGCGGGTGATCACGAGATCAGAACTTATTACTCAATGATCAGAGCAGAATCGGGGAAGAGGGCGGTTGTCCAGCTTTCAACATTTAACGACGATGTAAGTGAAAGGCTGGCTTCGTCGGTCAGGTATCACATTATGCTCGTTGCGATCACCATCATTGTGATAATCCCCCTTTCGATCTACATTTCAAGGCGGACGTTCAGACCGGTGCATGAAGTGGTGAACATCGCGCAATCGATCTCAGCGAACAACCTTAAAGGCCGGGTTGAGAACAACGCCGAACCGGAAGATCCCGTGGGAAGGCTCAGGGACACCCTTAACGAGCTGTTTAACCGGCTCGACTTCGAGTTCGCGCAGGTGAGCGGATTCAACAACAACGCCTCCCACCAGCTAATGAACCCGCTTACGGCGATGAAAACGGAGATCGACTTCGCGCTCAGGCGGGAACGGACAACAGCGGAGTATCAGGAGACACTTCGCGTCCTCGATTCCCAGACCGGGAAAATGATCTCGATCGTGAAGAAACTTCTTGTCCTTTCGAAGCTGAGGATCGAAGGGGAACAGACCGGCGCGGTTATAAACCTCTCGAGGATAGTGGAAGATGTGTTAACTGCCGGATCAGCGAGAGTTGTGCCTGAGCTCGAGCATCAGGTGTTCGTGAAGGCTGATGCAGACCTGATGACCATGGTGGCCGGCAACATAGTTGAAAACGCTCTGAAGTATTCAGGTGAAGCACCTGTAAAGGTAACGCTGAGGATGGATAACGGTTCGGCACTCTTCAGAGTGGAAGACCTCGGGATCGGTATCCCCGATGATGAAAAAGAGAAGGTCTTCACAAGCTTCTACAGGGCAAGCAACGCTCAGGAGCGCGGCATCAACGGCTATGGTCTGGGGCTTTGCCTCGCCAAGACTATTATAACAGGCTTCGATGGCAAAATCACCATATCAAACAACACTCCTACCGGTACAATAATCGAAGTTTCGCTTCCTGCGGTAAAGATATCTATCGACTGAGCCGGCGGAGTAAGAGTACGGGTTCAATACGCCCGGGAAGTCCTTGGCAAACTAGAAATCGAAAAAAAAAGGTCCCCGGTTAGAGGGACCTCATCATATCTATTTTTTCCACTCTTCAAGAAGCTTTTTCATCGCGTCGAGATCGAACGGAGGATTTTTCATTCCCGCGGCTTTGCCCAGGGCTTTATCCATTGTGGCGATCGCGTCCGCTTTCTTTCCGGCTTTAGCGAGGAGCTGAGCTTTCACTTTCAGGTTGTTGTAGTTCTCATCGATCGCTATCGAGATATCGATATACTTCATCGCGAGATCGTGATCTTTCCCTGATTTCAGGAGGTAGTCAGCACCGCGGAACGAAGTGGCCCAGCTAACATCGGCTTTCAACTTGTCGAGTACATTCTTGTGGCTTTCGAATACGATGTCGAAACCGATCTTCACATCCGCCCACGCAATTGTAAGGTATCCCTTATCGCTGTCAACTGTATCAAAATTGAATGTTAAAAGCTCGACATTGCTCACCTTTTCAGGTTTTACGGTGAATCTCGCCGCGTCGTTTTCTTTCTTGTAATTGCCTGAACCCCAATTCGTGTTGTCCTTCGAGAGAATAACGGTCCACTCTGAAGTGCCGGGGATGGTGAAAAGACCGTAAGTACCGGCAGCGACCTTCACGCCCCCGATGGTGGCTTCATGGGTGAGTGTGATGGTTGTATTGGTATTTGCTCCGGTTCTCCAGACCTCACCGTAGGGTACCAATCCTCCATAGATCGTTCTGCCTTTTACCGCGGGACGGGCGTATTTAACCGTTACTTCACTGATTCCGATAACCTGATACAGGGAAGCCGCGGGTGAAGCCGCCGGAACTGCCGGTGCCTGTGCCTGAAGTGATGAAATGGTAACAATGAAGGTGAGAAATGCAATTGCGAATAATCTTTTCATGTGAGTCCTCTGTTATTATAGGTTGATGTTATAATAACCGTGTGAACGGGGGATCAGTTCAATCCGGAGTAACTGCGACGGACTGATGCTGAAAGATCAAAAACCTGTATCAGAGGCCGGTCAGCAATTTAAAGTTGTAGATACCATTTATTCTCAGTAAATTTGAACCTTGTTGTTACCATTTTAGGTTTTCCCGTTAAAGGGACCGGTAACCCCGAGTCCGATAACCATTCACAAATCGTTCTGTAATATTAAGTCACTTTTTCTCTCTGACCGCATCGATATCCGTAAAATGCCCGCTTACCGCAGGCTTGGGTTCCTTTTGCTTTCAGCAATCCTCCTGAACATTAATATTCTTGCTCCCCACCTTCATCATCATGTCGAAGTACCGGAGCACGACGATCACTTTCACTCACATATTTTGTCGCTTTTGCAGGGGAATTCCCACGCGGATCATGAAAATGATGACCACAGCGACTTTCACCATCAGCAACACACAATAACCGGCGATCCGTATAAAATTGTCGCCAGGATCATCCTGATCCAAACCTTAACGCAGGTTGTCTTCATCCGGACCCTCCCTGAAACTGACGAACAAATAGCAGTTTTGTCTTCAGCTCGTTCACTGGAGATTCCACCCCCTCTGCTGCGTGAAGGTATAATCTTCTACTCGGCTAACAGCTCTCCTCCACCGGTCGTTTGACCCGGTTTCCCTGATTTTTAAATAATTCTTACCACGGAGGTAACATGAGACTAACCCGTCTCATCTTTACTTTGTTCATGGTGCTTACCGTTCAGGTAGTATCCCAGACCAAAGTTTCGTTGGATGAAGCCGTTTCAATGGCTTTGAAGTATAATCCTGTTCTTATAGAGCAGCAGAGTTTTATTAACAAGGCAAAGATCGAGATAGATGATGCCAACCGGTACCCCAACCCAAGTTTGAACATGTCGTGGGAACACCTTGGTTCAGACGGTCAAACGGCGGGCGAGTGGATCGTTGGCGGTTCGATGCCGCTGAACTTTCTTTGGGAGCGGAAGCATAATATCGCCTCGAAAGAGTTACTTCACCGGTCATTGCTCATGACGGTTGAACAGACAAAATATGAGGTTCTCGCCCGGCTGAAGAAAGCGTATCTGAACTATGATCATCTGAACAGGCTTGCGGCTTTCTATGATTCAACGCTCAGGCTCCTCGTGGGGCTCGAGGTCGCGTCACAGTCGAAGCTTGAGGCAGGCGACATTTCGAAATACGAGCTGCAGCGCATCAGCCTTGAGATAAGGAAATACAGGAACGATCTCATGCTTCTTGAACAGGAGCGGGATGCCGCCCTTCTCGATCTCAAATTGCTTACAGGCCAACAGACCGATACTGAAAAATGGCTGTCGGAGCAAATACCACTCGATTCGGCCGGAATCAACGGGGAGGCCATGATCGAATACGCCCTAAAAAACAGGTTCGATATCAAGGCACTTGACCTGAGGATCGAGAGTGAAAAGAAGGGACTCGAATACAACGAGTCGAAACAATTCCCGGGTATCGAGCTTGGGGCCGGCTACAAACGGCAGTATGACAACTTCGCCGGACCGGTGATCCAGTTGAATGTTGAAGTGCCGCTCTTCGGCAGAAACCGGAAAGAGACAGAACTCTCCGGCGAAGAGATACGGAGCCTTACCATCAGCAGAAAATTGTTGACCGATCAGATAGTGACCCGCGTAAAATTCGCAGCTGAAAAATATCAACTGATGAAGGAAAATTACGCCGGCGGAAGGATCAGCGATCTTGACGGGATGCTCGAAACCGCGATGATCTCATATACGAAAGGAGAGCTTTCCCTGGTCGAATTCCTCGATGGAGTCGGATCGTACATCAACGGTTCAAGAATGAACGCGGATCTCGCGCTCCGCATGTTGGAAAGCCGGATCGAACTCGAAAATGCCGCAGGCTTCGACGCACATTTATCAAATCAGTAAGGAAGAACAATGAGATACCAAAAGTTTTTAATTTTAGCGCTACTATTCTCCTGGTTACTGACAGGCTGTCATTCGCATGATCACCCTGAAGAAGCGGCTCAAACCGAAGCGCCCACTGTTTCAGTAACGCTTTATACAAAGGCCACCGAACTCTTTCTCGAATACCCTCAGCTTGTAGCCGGGGAAGAGGCAAAGTTCCTGGTGCATCTTACCGATCTGAAAGATTTTAAACCCGTCACAACCGGCAAACTGGTTATGACCTTTACACATCAGTCGGGTGAAAAAGTAACCGTCACAGAGGAGAAACCCGCCCGGGCCGGGATCTTTACCCCAACGGTTAAGATAGGCAAAACAGGTAAGTACAAACTAGAAATGAACCTCACGGGAAGTCAGGTTAACGACCTGATAACTGTAGATGAGGTTGTGGTTTTTGCCTCGAACAGGGAGTTTCCTCCTGAAAAAGAAGAAAACGCCGCTCTTGTTTCATTTCTGAAGGAGCAGCAGTGGAAGATCGATTATGCCACCGAACCGGTTGCCACCCAAATGATGCAATCATCGATAATCTCCACCGGCGAGTTCATCGCCAAACCGGAGTCGTTCTCTAAAGTTATCTCCCCCCTAACCGGTATTATCCTCGTAAAGAAGAACGCCAACTTCCCCAAGATCGGCGCGTTCGTGAAAAAGGGAGCCACACTTCTTCACATCTCCCCCACTTCAGACGCCGGACTAAACCTCCAGAAGATCAAAAGTGATTACCTCCTTGCCGGACAGGAGCTGGAAAGAGTAAAACTCCTTTACGAGAAGAACGCCGTCTCGAAAAAGAGGCTTGAAGAAGCAACTTCAGACTATGACACCAAGAGTGCCGTTTATAACGCCCTGCTCGACCAGGTTAAGCTTACCGAAAACGGCTTCTCGATCCTTGCTCCGATCGACGGATATATCGAGAGCGTCTTCGTCTCACTTGGAAGTCATGTGACCTCAGGACAGGAACTGCTCTCGATAATCAACCCCGCGAGGATCGTGCTGAAAGCCAATGTACCCGCGGCAAAATATGAAGCTGCCGACAAGGCTGTTGACGCCTCGTTCATAATCGAAGGCCAGGATGAAGAGTTGGTGCTCAGCAAACTGAGAGGTAAAAAAGTGGCAATTTCTTCCTCGGTGAACCCGGCAAACCGGACTGTGCCCGTTTATTTCGAGTTTGACAATCCCAAAAGATCGATCAAGATCGGTATGTATGCTGAGGTTTTCATAAAGACCGGCAAACCGGAGGAAACCATGGCGATACCGGAATCGGCGATCGTTGACGAAGACGGTAACAGCACGGTTTATGTTCTTGTTGGAGGTGAATCATTCGAAAAAAGGATCGTGAAAACCGGAGTGAAGGACAACGGTTTCGTTCAGATCCTCTCCGGACTTAAAGAAGGGGAAAGAATAGTTACCAAAGGGGCATATCAGGTGCGGCTTGCGGCTCTTGCTCCCGAGTCGGCGATCGGCCACGGTCATACGCACTAAGCCAAGAGGAGAAAAGAATGTTTGATAATCTTATAAAATTCGCGCTTCAGAAAAGACTGATAGTGCTGATCGTCGCCGTCTTTCTGTCAGTGTTCGGTACATACACCGCGATCAACATGCCGGTGGATATATTCCCTGACCTGACGGCACCAACTGTTACCATCCTCACGGAAGCGCACGGAATGGCAACTGAAGAGGTTGAAGCGCTGGTTACATTTCCGATCGAGTCGGCTGTAAACGGCGCTACCGATGTCAGAAGGGTGAGATCTTCCAGCGCGCCCGGGCTTTCGATCGTATGGGTCGAGTTCGACTGGGGAACCGACATATTCCTCGCGAGGCAGATCGTCAGTGAAAAACTGCAGACGGTTTCCTCGGGGCTCCCCGACGGAATTGATAACCCTGTTCTCGCCCCGATCTCCTCAATAATGGGAGAGATCATGCTGCTGAGCCTCTCGATCGATGAAAAAAACAATCCTCTCGGTCTTACCGAGACTGATGTGAGGACATTTGCCGACTCCGACATCCGGAAGCGGCTCCTTTCAATTACGGGTGTTTCGCAGGTTATTCCGCTGGGCGGAGGGGTAAAGCAGTATCAGATCCTGGTATCTCCCGAAAAACTTGCCTCATACGGTATCTCTCTTAAAGAAGTGATGAAAGCTGCCGAGGGTCTTAATGAGAACTCATCGGGCGGAACATATTTCAACTCGGGAAGTGAATACCTGATCCGTGGACTTGGGAGGGTGGAGGACCTGGAAGATATAAAGAAGAGCGTGGTTGCCGTGAGGGATGGCGCGCCCGTCCTTTTTGAAGACCTCGCCGATGTTACCATTGGTGTAAGAGACAAGATCGGTATCGGCTCAAAGAACGCGAAACCCGCGGTGATCCTGAATATTCAGAAGCAGCCCGAAACCAACACCGTGGAACTGACCGAACGGATTGAGCAGATGATCGCTGAGGTCGAAAAATCACTCCCGAAAGGGATGGTGATCGACTCGAAGATCTACCGTCAGGCCGACTTTATCGAGGTCTCGATCAACAATGTGATCAGCGCTCTCAGGGATGGCGTCATCCTCGTGATAATAGTGATCTTCCTCTTCCTCTGGAACTTCAGAACAACCTTCATCTCAGTGCTCGCGATACCCCTTTCAATTGTTGTCACGGTGATCATTTTCAGCATATTCGACATTATGATCAACACCATGACACTGGGAGGTATAGCGATCGCTATCGGTGCACTCGTCGACGACGCGATAATTGATGTCGAGAATGTTTTCCGGCGTCTGCGGGGGAACAGCCGTAAAAGTGAAAGTGAACGGGCAACCGTGATCGCCGTGATCTATGAAGCATCGAAAGAGATCCGCGCGCCGATGGTTAACGCCACGCTTATAATCGTGGTGGTGTTCCTCCCTCTATTCTTCCTCAGCGGGGTTGAAGGAAGATTGCTCAGGCCAATGGGTTACGCATATATCACTTCGATCTTCTCTTCACTTTTTATCGCGCTCACGGTAACACCCGTGCTTGCTTATTACCTCTTCTCCAAATCGGAAAAGCTGGTCCAGCACAAGGAAACATGGCTGGTAGAATGGTTGAAATCGTTTTACGGCAGGGTCCTCGAATTTACGATATCAAACGCGAAAAAGGTGATCTTTACCTCCCTGTTCCTCTTCATTGGCACTTTGGCGGTGGTCCCGTTCCTCGGCAGATCGTTCCTTCCCGAGTTCAATGAGGGCGCGCTTACCATCAGTCTGGTTACACTGCCCGGCACCTCGCTGGCTGAATCCGACCGGATCGGCGTATTGGCAGAAGAGATAATCCTGTCGCACAAAGAGGTAGTCTCAACCGCCCGCAGAACGGGTCGGGCCGAGCTCGATGAACACGCGCAGGGCTCAAACGCTTCCGAGTTGGAAGTGGCGTTCAACCTTGACGGTTCGTCACGGGAAGAGTTTTTCACCCGCCTCAGGAACTCCCTGGCAGCACTTCCGGGCACGAATGTGACCATCGGACAGCCGATCGGGCACAGAATAGACCACATGCTTTCGGGTACCAGGGCGAATATCGCGGTGAAGATCTTCGGCAAAGACCTCCAGCAGCTAAGGGCATACTCGTCGATGGTCAAAGAACAGATGGCGAGCGTTGAGGGGGCGGTGGATGTGTCGGTCGATCAGGAAATGGAGGTGCCGCAGACAAAGATCAAGTTTGACAGACTTGCTCTCGCCCGTTATGGAATGACGGTCAGCGACATTGCCGAAGAGATCGATATCGCCTTCAACGGTGAAGTTGCTACCGAGATCCAGGAGGGACAGAACAAATTCGGCCTGATCGTCCGCTTCGACGAGGAAAACAGAGGGGATATCGATAAGATACGAAACGCCCTGTTCGATGTTCCCACGGGAGGGAAGGTGCCGCTGACTGAACTCGCTGAGGTTGTTAATGAAAAGGGACCGAACAGAATAAGCCGTGAAAATGTGCAGCGCAAGATCGTTGTTCAGGCGAATGTCTCGGGCAGGGATCTCCGCGGCGTCGTGGATGAAATAAGGGAAAAGATCTCTTCTAATGTCAGGTTCGAGCCCGGTTATTATGTCGAGTTCGGCGGACAGTTCGAAAGCGAACAGGAAGCAACCAGGATCATTATCCTGCTGAGTCTTGTATCTCTGGCTATAATTCTCCTCATACTCTTCCTGCAGTTCGGAAATCTTAAGTATGTGATGATAATTCTGCTGAATCTTCCCCTCGCGCTGATCGGCGGTATCTGGTCGGTTTTTCTAACCGACAAGATCATAAGCGTCGCGTCACTCGTCGGGTTCATCACGCTGTTCGGTATCGCTACAAGGAACGGTATTCTGCTGCTTACCCACTACGACCACCTTCTGGCGGAAGGCAGGGGATTCAGGGATACCATCGTTCAGGGGTCGCTCGAGAGATTGAATCCGATCCTGATGACCGCGCTTACTGCCGGACTTGCCCTCGTACCGCTGGTTCTTGGCGGGGGAGAACCCGGTAAGGAGATCGAAACACCGATGGCGGTGGTGATCATGGGTGGACTTATCACATCCACAATCCTGAACATGATAGTGATTCCCGCCGTGTTCTATATTTTCGGCAAGAAAGCCGACTGATACACTATTCATTCCCCGGCGGTGCATCCGTACTGCCGGGGGATACTGTAGTGTAAATTCCCCGCTCATCAAGGATGTTCTGCGCAAAGTTGATATTCTTATAACCGCCTGAAAAGAGGATCAGCTCATTCTTAAAGAATACCCTTTTCTTTAAGCTCAAGATGACCTTCACGAGTCTTGAGGAATCTCTCCCTCGTCGTAGCCTCGCCTCTCGTTTCATATGTCTCGTAATGAATTAATTCGTAGGGGAAGTGGCGGGAAGTAAAACCGCACGCGCCAATGTTATGCTGTTCCACCCGCCGGGCAAGATCACTCGTCTGACCAATGTAATGGCTGCCGTCTCTTAAGCTTCGGAGGATGTAAACGTGGAACATGAAACAGTGTTTATGTAAATAAAAAAGGCCTCCTAAAAGAAGGCCTCTAAATGGCGGAGGGGGCGGGATTCGAACCCGCGGTAAGGTATAATCCCTACGACGGTTTAGCAAACCGTTGGATTAAGCCACTCTCCCACCCCTCCGGGTTTAGCAAAAAGCTAGACCACAAATATACGGTGTTTAAGCCGAAAATAAAAATCACTTATAATTGGGAATAGTGTATTTAACGGCACCTTTCACATAATAAGCCGCTGAAGTTATACACCTGTGAAGCGGATCGGATGATTCGCCCGAAAGCTGTTCGTTTATCGGGATCTTACCGTTTACAACGGGGAATGTGAAGTCGACGACAACATTCCAGTTGTTCTTGTACTGGTCGCTGGCGTAAACGACAACGCGGTACTCGCCATCCTTGGCCATTACCTTTGGTTTGAAATCCATCGAGTAACCTACAGACTTGGCGAACTTGCCAGCTTTTCCGGGATGATTCTTGAAGTCGTCGTATTGCGCGGGGCCTGTTGTCATCAGTACTTCACCGTTGCGCGATACTTCAGTTTTCAGCTCGAGGGTACGCTCGGCGTCACCGCTGTTTGTGGTCCAATACCAATTCAGATCCGGTGGACCCTCAAACCAGAAGTTCACTATTCCGCCGTTCGAGCCGTCATCCTCGTATATATAGGCCATCTCCTTCCATGGACCAGAGCAGGCATAGTAGGCCTTGCCGTTGATCTTCGTCATGTTGAT
>RHKR01000520.1 GCA_008363265.1 Chlorobiota bacterium | reverse complement strand
TAACACCATAAGAGCGTTCATTTATAAACACTTCGGCCCATGGGAACACATTTACCGTTATGTATCCATTACCCTCAGCAAATGAGATCACTTCCGAGGTTGTCATCTCAGGTGAGATGGTAACTCTTCTCACTACCGGGTCGAAAGCAGGGTTAACAACTTTCAGGGTGTATATACCGGGTTTTATTTTGATACTCCCTTTCAAAGGGGTGGTGTCGTAGTATTTTCCATCGATGTACAGCCTGCCCCACGGGTAACACTTGACATCAAGAAATCCCGGGTTATCGCCTTGCGGTGTCGCAGTGGCATCCAGGTCGTCCCCGGGCATCTTAACCTCAGGTTCAACTACAGGATCAATGGAAAGATCATGTTTCCCTTGATTTGCTTTCTCAATGGAAGGCTCTTCCTGAATCCCGGGAGAAGATACCGGAGGGGTCCCCGGATTGTTGAATGATCCTTCTGAATTTGATGAATCACCAAATAAAAATATAGCTGCCACTGTCAGTAAAGCTGTTAAAAGCAGAGATGCGATGCCGTTGCGTAGTCTGCTACGGGGGGCGATGCCATTGGTGGCGATTGGTGGAACTGATTCCGCCTGCTGACGGGAGTTTTGACCATCTGCTTCGGATTCACTCAAAGAAAATATCCTGTTTGCGGGGTCTTCTGAGAGAAGCCGTGTCAGCATCAACTTGATCTTCTCCGGAAGTGCCTGTGAATCAAGATCAAGATCAGCGATCGAATAATTGGCGATCCGGTTGAGTGTATCACTTAGTGATTCCCCTTTAAGAGGATTTCTCCCGGTGTACAGCTCATAAATGATTAGCCCCAGCGAAAAAGCGTCCCCCGCGAATGTATGCTCTTCACCCCTTAAACACTCAGGGGGCATATATGCCGGAGTGCCCAAAATCTCATTCTTCCTCGTCACCCTGCCTTCAGAACCCGAAAATGAAAGTCCAAAATCGACGATCTTGATCTGCAAATTGGGAGTGATCAGAATGTTGTCCGGTTTAAGATCACGATGCACTATCCCACGGGAATGGACGTAAGCAAGACCATCCAACAGATCAGATGTGATTCTCATTCTGTCTTCATTCGAAAAAAGACCGGCATCCATCAACTTTCCAAGACCGGTGCCTTGGATGTATTCCAGAGCAATGTATTCTCCATCTTCAAACACCCCGCTCGAAATAATTTTGACGATTCCAGGGTGATCGAGCTTCTGAAGAAGTGCTGCCTCTCGCCGAAAGCGATCGATCTGTCTGGCATCACCGGATGAAGAGAATGTTTTGAGCAGAACGGTTTCACCACTTGTCACGAACTCAGCTTTTACAACCGAGGAATATTCATCCTTTTTAATAATCTCGATCAGACGGAAACCGCCGGGCAGGTTCTCACTCATCGCTCTCCCCGAATTTTGTGATCATTCTTCCCGAATTCTCCTCCATCTCTTTCAGTTTTTTCTGGATCCATCTGACCGAAACACCGAGCGATCTTGCCGCGAGGGTTTTGTTTCCGTCGAAATTATCCAGACGTTTTAAGAGTGTGTCCCTGATCAGATCGTTCAATGTCCCATCAATTCCGGATCCTGTACCGTCATCAACGCTTTCATAATCGAGATCCGCCTCCGTTACTACACCACCGGTGGCAAAAATGGCTGCCCGTTGGATCACATTTTCAAGCTGCCGCACATTTCCCGGCCATGAGTAGGTCTCGAGTTTTGCAAGTGCGCCCTTGTCAAACCGCATCTCCCCGTCACCGTACTTCTTAAGGAAATGATCAGCCAGCAATGGTATGTCACCTTTCCTCTCCCGTAGTGGGGGTATTGTGATTGAGAAAACATTCAGCCTGTAATAGAGGTCTTCCCTGAAAGTCCCCTCTTTGATCATCTGCTTCAAATCTTTGTTCGTTGCCGTGATTATCCTGACATCTATCTTCTTCGATTCAGTATCGCCTAACCTTATTATCTCCTTGTTTTGGATCACCCTGAGCAGTTTTGCCTGAAGCGCGGGAGAGATATCAGCAATCTCATCCAGGAAAAAACTTCCCCCATCCGCCACTTCGAATAAACCTTTTTTATCAGCAGTTGCCCCCGTAAAAGCCCCTTTTCTGAACCCGAACAGTTCACTCTCCAGGAGGTTGTCGGGGATGGACCCACAGAACTGGGCTACATACCTTCCGGCCGATACACGACTGAGATCGTGAATGGCTCGGGCAAAGAGGTCTTTCCCGGTTCCACTTTCCCCTAACAGAAGAACCGTTGCTCCCGTATCA
>RHKR01000519.1 GCA_008363265.1 Chlorobiota bacterium | reverse complement strand
AATATAACCTCGAACTTGAAAACTTCTCCGTGATCTCTGCAAATGATGGTGTTGATGGATTGAAGCTTATGGAGGAAAAACCTGATCTTGTCCTCCTTGATATCATGATGCCGAAGATGGATGGGTACGAGGTCTGCAGAAGGATCAGGGAAAACAAGGAAACGGCCGGCACACCGGTAATTTTCCTCACTGCCAAGTCGAGTGAGTATGATGAAGTGAAAGGTCTGGATCTCGGCGCGAACGATTACATAGTTAAACCGATCTCAGCTGTTAAACTTGTTGCGAGAATCAAAAACAGTCTAAGAAACGCGGTAAGAAAAGAGGCGGAGTCCGAGGAGTCATCGCAATTTGTTAAAGTGGGCCCGATTGAAATTGACAGGGAAAAATATACTGTACTTATCGATTCACGGGAGCGCGTTTTCCCCCGTAAAGAGTTTGAGCTTCTCTTCTACCTGGCGAGCAATCCGGGTGTGGTCTTCTCAAGGCACTCCCTTCTTAAAGATGTTTGGGGAACTGATGTTTTTGTCGTGGACAGAACTATTGACGTACACATAAGGAAGATAAGGGAAAAACTGGAAGATCATCAGGATCTGATCGAGACGGTCAAAGGTGTCGGATACCGGTTTAAAGATATTGATTGAATATCTCAGGGCCGCCTCCCGGTACCGGCATGAATTTACCCTGATTTCGGGTGTCTTCCTCGTTGCTTCGATTTTTCTGATATTTTTGGGCACCGGCCCTCTTTTGATCCTGTTCTTTGCTTTAGCGGCACTCATAATTTTCTTCGTGATGGTTGGAAAGAGGCGTCACAGTGATCTTAACAATATTAAAACCACACTTAAGTTGATCGCTTCCAGGGAGATCGACCTCTCAAGCGAACTGAAACTGAACGAAGGGCTCCATGACATTCAGACTGAACTTAATGCCATGACCGCGAAGATCAGATCAGATTTTATATACCTGAAGAAGCTGGAGCAGATGCGCAGGGAGTTCCTGGGAAATGTCTCCCATGAGCTTAAAACCCCGATTTTCGCCATCAGTGGATATCTCGAAACGCTTCTTAACGGCGCGATCAGGGATGAGAGGGTGAACATGCACTTCCTTTCGAAGGCTTATGAGCACACGGGCAATCTGAGTAACCTGCTTAACGATCTTATAGATATTTCTCTCATCGAATCGGGACAGATGAGAATGAGTTTCAGGTATTTTAACCTCAGAAACGCCATACAGGAACTCGTTGATGAGTTCAGCCCCTCAATGGTCAACTCTGAAATTGAACTGATCGTGCATCCGATCAGAAAAGGGTTGCAGATATACAGCGACAAGGCACGTTTCAGACAGGTAATGATCAACCTTTTACAGAATGCGGCCAAATACACCGTGCAGGGCACTATCGAGATAATTGTGGCAGAAGATAACCAGGACTGCACAATTAAAGTGAAAGATACAGGTGTGGGAATCGCTGAAGATGATCTTCCAAGAATATTCGAAAGATTTTACCGGGTTGACAAGGCCCGGACAAGGGATGTCGGGGGCACCGGCCTCGGGCTCGCGATTGTGAAACATATTCTTGAAGCTCACGAGACAAAGATAGAAGTAGAAAGCACTTACGGTCAGGGCTCAACATTTTACTTTAAACTAAAAAAATGAGCACCCTGACGAACCAGTACCTTACAGATGTTACGATCACCCCTCTGGAGCAACCCCGCTTGTTCGGGGATATCTATGTCTCATTTTTCAGGGTGGATGATCCGGGTATCAGTCTCTCTGGTTTTCCGGGCAATTTCGATAATGACCTTTTCTACTGTGCAAATCCCGCATCCGGAGTTGAGTTCCTCGCCCTGGGTTCTATATTTTCTCTTGTAGCTGACGACTACCACTCACTGAACAGGGTAGCCCGGAGCGTTCTGACGAACGAACCCGGTGAACTCCCTTGCCCCCTTCCCGACTGGTTCAGTTACATTTCATTTCCTTTCGAATCCAGCCCTGATATTCCCTATGCCAGATTTGTGATGCCTGAGTATTTGATAAAACAGGAAAGTAGTGAATTCACTCTCAGGGTAAACACTCACAAAGATGCTTTTATCGGAAATGATAACATCGTCCTTGATGTGAAGAAACTGATCGATCGACTCAGGAATGCTGACAGGAAGATACATTCAGTCAGCAATATTGAAATTCTGGACGACCCCCGCGATATTTTTTACGGGGGAGTTGAAAAAATTAAATCCGCCATTTCTTCAGGGGTCATCTCGAAGGGAGTCCTCTCCCGGGACAGGGTAATAAGATTCACC
>RHKR01000518.1:1070-4202 GCA_008363265.1 Chlorobiota bacterium | reverse complement strand
GTATCACCTGATCGTTCTGATGATAGGTGCTAATGATGGGCAGGGGATACGGATCAACGGCAAAGACATCAGCTATGGAAGTGATGCCTGGCGTGAAGTTTACCGCGGCAAGGTGAACGCATTTGCATCGATGATGTCGAGCAATTCAGTCAGATTCTACTGGCTCGGAATGCCGGCGATGCTTTCGCCGTTTTTCGACAAGAAGATGAAAAACCTTACGAAGGTGTTCGAGGAGGAGACCGCCCGGTTCAAGAACGGAAAGTTCATACCGACTATCGATATATTAAGCAACGGGGCGGGAAAATATGCAGAGTACAAATTGTAATGAGAGAGAATTTAGTTGTAATCGTCGGAAGGCCGAATGTCGGTAAATCGACACTTTTTAACAGACTTACAGGCACGAAAGATGCGATCGTTGACGATCAGAGCGGTGTGACCCGCGACCGTCAGTTTGGTTTCGTCGACTGGAACATGAAGCGCTTCAGACTTATTGATACCGGCGGTTACGTCCCTGATTCGCCCGACCAATTTGAGGCTGCGATAAGGGAGCAGGTCGAGATTGCTCTTATCGAGGCCGACAGGATAATATTTGTGGTTGACGGACGCACGGGACTCCTTCCGATCGATGAAACCATCGCTGAACTGCTCCGTTCCTCAGGGAAGAGAACCATTCTTTGCGTTAACAAGATCGACTCTGAAAAACTTGAGCAGAACATCCACGAATTTTATGAACTCGGTTTCGGCGACCCGCATCCGATCTCCGCGCTTAACGGCCGGCAGACCGGAGACTTCCTTGAAGTGGTGGTTGAGGGATTCCCCAATGCTGAGGAAGATCCGCACCGAACGTCGGGAAGTCATCACTGACAAACGCGCTTCTCGGGGCCGACAGAAGCATAGTTACCGATATTCCGGGAACAACCCGTGATTCGATCGACAGTATAATAAAGTATTACGGTGAAGAGATAACCATTGTGGACACAGCCGGTCTGAGAAAAAAATCGAGGATCAAGGAAAACATTGAGTACTATTCATCTGTCAGAACCTTGAGGGCGATCGCCGACTCACACATTGTGGTTCTTCTGGTTGACGCTGTTCAGGGTTTTGAGTCGCAGGAGCAGAAGATTCTTGAGGAAGCCATCCAGCGACGGAAGGGAGTGATAATCGCGATAAACAAGTGGGATCTGGTTGAGAAAGACAGTAACACCGCCAAGTTTTATGAAAAGGCCCTCATCCAGAAACTCGGCAAATACGACTATTTCCCGGTTATTTTCATCTCGGCCCTTACAAAGCAGAGGATATACAAACTCATCGACATGGCCAAGGAGATACAGCAGGAGAGGCACAAGAAGATCACGACCAGCGAGCTTAACGATGTGATGCTGAAGGAAATAGAAGCCTATCCTCCACCTTCGACCCACACCGGAAAAGAAGTAAAGATAAAATTTGTGACCCAGGTGGGTGATAATTATCCTGTTTTTCTTTTCTTTTGCAACTATCCGAAAAATATTTCCGATCAGTACCGCCGTTACCTCGAGAAGGCGATCAGACGGCATTTTGGATTCAAAGGCGTTCCCTTTACGATCTCATTTAAAGAAAAATAATGAAGCACTTGATCAAGCAAATCGTAATTGTTGGCGGCAGGGCTGCGGGTCCGGCCGCGGCAGCCAAGGCACGGCGTGAGAACCCCGAAGCCAGAATTACGATGATCGAGGCCGGCAGGTACATATCTACCGGCACATGCGAGATCCCTTACCTTGTTTCCGGTGAAGTGGAGTCGGCTGAAAAGCTCGTATTTTTCACTCCGGAAGATTTTAAGCGACATTATGATGTCGATGTACTTACCGGTACCGTGGTTAACGGCATATCTCCGCGTCAGCGGCTCCTTCAGGTTGAAAGCAACGGCACGAAGTATGAAATGTCTTACGACCGTCTCATTATTGCGACAGGTGCCAAAAGCCGGTTACATCCTGATCTCCCACCCGGGTTCCGTAATGTTCACTACGTAAAAAATATTGAAGATGCTGAAGTGCTACTTTCCTCCGGCGAAATTACCGGACAGAAATGGCTTGTAGTTGGAGCCGCCTACGCGGGACTCGAATTCACCGAAGCATTGGTGAAAAAGGGGAATGAGGTAATACTGACCGACAGGGAGGCACTTCCCGCGTCAGGTTTCGATAATGAAGTGAGAGAACTTATAAAAGAAACCCTTCTCCGGTATGGGGTTGAATTTATCGGAAACCTGTCTGAGCTAAAAGTTTTCAGCGATGGTTCGAAGGTAAACAAAATTAAAATCGACGGCCGGTTAAAAGAGATCGACGGAGTTATTGTCAGCATTGGCATTGAGCCTGAAACCACTCTCGCCAGGAAGGCCGGGCTTGATCTGGGCGTGAGGGGTGGCATCAAGGTGGATAACCGGATGCGAACTTCGGATCCATACATTTTTGCGGCCGGTGATTGCGTCGAACTGAAAGATACTGTAACGGGCAGACACGTTTACCTTCCTCAGGCGGTCGCGGCACGCGATGGAGGATATGTCGCCGGGGCGAACGCCGCCGGCGGGAACGATTTTATGTATCCGGTTCTCAGGAACACAGCTGTCAGGATTTTCGACAAGTACGCCACGAAAACCGGAAAGTGTATCAAAACACTGGACGAACTCCGTATACCATACCGGAGTGTGACAGCCATTGCCGACTCGCTCGTTCATGTGATGCCGGGAACTCACAAAGTTTTTGGGAAGCTGCTCATTGGTAACGACGGCAGAATACTTGGCGCGGGCTTCTTCGGCGGTCCGGAGGTTTCAGGTTACTGCGATATCATCGCGATTGCGATCAAAGCCGGACTAAAGGTCACCGATCTGCGGCATGGCCATTATAACTACACCCCGACATTGTCACCATTCAAGAATTTAATTGAGAGCCTTGCGATCAAGGCAGTACAAAAAAGCAGGTAAGTTTTGTTTCTCCGTAGAATCCTCATTGTCCCGGTCTTGCTGATCTTTTTTTTCACTGCTGATATACTTCCGCAGAAATACCCCGATGCCAATGTCCACTCACTGATGGAGCGTGGAATAAACTTCCTCGCAGGTGCCAGGTATGACAGCGCGAAAGCTGTATTCACAAGACTTGAGAA
>RHKR01000518.1:0-1065 GCA_008363265.1 Chlorobiota bacterium | reverse complement strand
CACCCTAAGAATCCCTTCGGGCCCCTCTATCTCGCGGCCGTTGAAATAGTTAAGGGTTTCGACTGGGGTGTTCCCTTCAACAGGGCTTACATACTCGACAAGCTTGAACGGGCCGAAGACCTGACTGATGACCTGATGGACGCGAACAGCAAGAACGTATGGCACAACTACGCTGCTGCCATGGTTTACGCGTTCGAGGCATACTACGACTTTATTCAGGAAGACTGGTTTGGAGTATTCAAGACCGGCACGGATGCACTGAAGTATTTTGAAAAGTGTTCGACGCTCGACAAAAAATTCTATGAAGCGGGTTCAGCCATGGCGATCTTCGACTATTGGAAGAGCAGCAAAACCAAGGACCTCTCGTGGCTGCCATTCGTTGAAGATAACTCGGAACAGGCGATAAAAATACTTGAGCGTAACCGGAAATTCTACTCATACAACGATTTCCTTCTCGCCAATTCGCTTGCATGGATATACATCGACACAAAACAGTACGCGAAGGCAGTCAGCCTCTGCGATGATGTGTTGCGCAAGGCACCCGGTAACAGGATAATCAAGTGGACGAAAGCACGCGCGCTTGAAGAGATCGACCGCAAGAAAGCGATAGATGTTTACCGTGTAATACTCTCCCAGTTTCCGGCCACGACGAACTACTACTACTTCAACATTGTGACGCTGAAGCATAAAATGGCGATGAATTATGAAAAGCTGAAGATGTACAAAGAAGCCCTCAAACTGTGTGAAGAGATACTCGCCATAAATAATTTCAACTCGCACGACAAAAAGAAACTCGCCGACAGGTTAAAAAGAGTAAAAACTCTCCGCGACTCGCTGAAAAAGAGAGTCTGAACCGATATTTCCTTTATAAGAAAGCATTTTTCTTTTTATTTTGCTCTTTAGAATTTTGTATATCAGGAGTAATACCCCCAATTGAGCGAAGATAAAAGATTAACTGAATTGTTGCGCCTCTGTGAGGAGCGAATTCCCGGAAGTGATCTTAAGCTCATCAAAAAAGCTTATGAATTTGCGGCGATCGCACATCAGAATGATAAAAGGGCTTCG
>RHKR01000020.1 GCA_008363265.1 Chlorobiota bacterium | reverse complement strand
AGCACAAAACCCCCATCCCCGGCGCCAACGACGGTGCCAGCGGAACAGCGGTATTGCTTCATCTGGCGGAGATACTTGGCAAGACCCCTCCCAATGTTGGGGTTGATATCGTTCTCTTCGATGCCGAGGATTACGGCGAATCGGGAAGTCTGAACGGCTATTGCCTTGGCTCGAAATATTTTGCGGCAAACAATCCGCTGCCTGTGAAGCCGCGTTTCGGCATACTGCTCGATCTCGTCGGTGACAAGGAGGCGGTTTACATGCGCGAGCCTGTTTCGAATCACTACGCCGGCGAGATAGTTGACCTGGTCTGGAAATATGCCCAGAGTATGGGAAATACCCGGTTTAAGGATTTTATCTCACAGGAGATCTATGACGACCATGTGCCCCTAAATGAGGCCGGCATAAAGACGATCAATATAATTGACGCTGGGCTCGTTGGTGGGCGCTCCAGCGATCCGAGGCGGAACTACTGGCACACGATGAACGACAATATGTCGAACATAAGCGCAGGAACGCTCTACGATCTCGGTCGCGTGCTCACAGGTTTCATCTATTCGATAAGGATCAATTAGGATGAACCTGAAACACAACGGAATAAATATTTACTGCCAGTTTGCAAACCGCGGCAGCAGGCATGTGCTTGTTCTGATCCACGGATTCGGCGGAAGCTCGACTGACTGGGTGCTATTCACTGCAGCGCTTCCTGCTGACCAGAGCTACATCCTGATCGATCTTCCCGGTTGCGGGAAGTCGGAAAAGGGAAGCGACGACAGTTTTTACACATTCGAGGGGCTGGGTGATGTGGTGGCCTCTGTGGTGAAGGCTTGCGGGGTTAAGTCAAGCGTTCTTTGCGGCTACTCAGCCGGCGGAAGACTTGTTTATTACATCACCGCGCATCAGCTGATCGAAAGCCAGACGGCGTTCGTGGCGATCAGCACCACACCGGGAATTCCGGTAGAGGAAGCGAGGGAAGAGAGGCGGCTGGGTGACATCGACCACGCGGCCATGATCGGTGAGTATGGCATTGAAGCATGGGCAGACCGCTGGCTGAAACTCGATCTTTTCGAGGGGCTTAAGCAGATGCCAGAAGATTTTATGACGGAGTACCGGAAACGGCGGCTGCAGAACGATCCCGAAGTGTTGCAGAAGTACCTCCTCTATTCAGGTACCGGGGTCATGGAGCCGCAGCAGCCACTTCTAAGGGAGCTGGAGGTGCCGGGTCTTCTGATCTCGGGGAGTCGCGATGAGAAATATCTCGGTATCGCGAGCCGGGTTACCAGGGTGAACAAATTGTACCAACATGTTGTTATAGAAGGAGGCTGGCACACCCTTTATATCGAAAAGCCGGCCGAAACCGTTAAGCTGATAATTGACTTTTTAGAAGAATTAAATTAAGAGATCTGACTTAAAATGAGCGTAAACTGGATCAAATACGGAGATTATACCGATATCATCTACGAAAAAGCGGATGGTATCGCCAGAGTGACAATTAACAGACCCGAGGTAAGGAACGCCTTCCGCCCCGAAACAGTGATCGAAATGTACAACGCCTTCGTTGACGCGAGGGAAGACCAGTCGATAGGCGTCATCCTCCTTACAGGCCAGGGCCCTGCTGCTGACGGCAAATATGCCTTCTGCTCGGGTGGTGACCAGAGGATCAGAGGCGACAAGGGATATGTTGGCGGTGACGGAGTTCCGCGACTTAATGTTCTCGATCTGCAGAAGATGATCCGCAGCATCCCAAAGCCCGTTGTCGCGCTTGTAGCGGGATACGCGATCGGTGGCGGACATGTGCTTCATGTGGTTTGCGATCTTACGATTGCCGCTGATAACGCGATATTCGGACAGACCGGTCCCAAGGTCGGAAGTTTCGACGGAGGATTTGGTGCTTCTTTCCTCGCGAGGATAATCGGACAGAAGAAAGCCCGTGAGATATGGTACCTGTGCCGTCAGTACAACGCCGCTGAAGCCTTGGAGATGGGTCTTGTGAACAAGGTTGTTCCTGTAGAGCAGCTTCAGGAAGAAGGTATTCAGTGGGCGAAAGAGATGCTTCAGATGAGTCCGCTGGCTTTAAGACTGCTCAAGTCGGCCTTTAATGCCGAGCTTGACGGGCAGCAGGGTATTCAGGAGCTCGCCGGTAACGCGACACTTCTTTACTACATGACCGAAGAGGCTCAGGAAGGGAAGAAGGCGTACCTGGAGAAGAGGAAGCCAGAGTTCAACAAATTTCCAAAACTTCCGTAAAAGGCTATGAACAAAGCTGTAGTCTGGATAATGGCCGCGAGGCCGAAAACCCTCTTTGCCGCGTTCGCGCCTGTTATCGTGGGTGCTTCTCTCGCGGTTGCCGAAAATAACTTCGACGCGGTTTCATCCGTGGTCGCGTTGCTTTGCTCGATCCTGATCCAGGTGGCGACAAACTATACCAACGACCTCTACGATCACCTGAAAGGTGCCGACACCAAGGAAAGGGTTGGCCCCAAGCGCGCGCTTAACGAAGGCTGGGTGACGGCTCAGCAGATGAAGATGGCGATCTATCTCACTTTTGGCATTGCCTTTCTGATGGGACTTTATCTTGTTTATGTGGGCGGGCCGTTCATTCTTCTAATAGGTATTCTGTCGATAATCGCTGGATTCATGTACACCGGGGGGCCTTTCCCTCTTGCTTACAATGGACTGGGTGACCTCTTCGTATTTCTCTTCTTCGGATTTGTGGGTACCATCGGTACTTATTTTATCAATACAGGTCAGGTTACCAGCCAGGCACTGCTTGCCTCGATTCCGGTCGGCGCGCTTGTAACCAACATTCTTGTGGTGAACAATTACCGTGATTTCGATCAGGACAGAAAAGCCGGGAAACGCACCCTTGCAGTGATGTTCGGAAAGAACTTCGCGCTGGGTGAGTACCTGATACTTCTCGGTTCATCGTTTGCCGTGCCGCTTATTATGTTCGTTTATTACGATCTGAACGCGTGGGTGTTTCTGCCTTATCTTACATTGCCCTTTGCTTACAAGCTGATCGTAATGCTTCTGAACAGGCACGGTTCAGAACTTAACCCCGCGCTTGAGCTGACAGCAAAGCTTTCCGCTCTATACGGCGTTCTTTTCTCAGTCGGACTTGTACTCTAACCAATGGAACAGAGTAACGCCCGCGCCCGCCTGCTTGAGTTTCTCCGGAAATTAACGGTGAAAGTAGCACCTGCCGGCGAGGGTGAAGAATACTTTTCCGCTACAGGTGAAGAGCTTGCCGCGGCGTGTGATCTTCTTCCGGCGGCTGAGTCGCCTTCAATTGTATATATCCACTCGGATGATTCTACTCAGGTAATAACAGGTCTGATCCGCTCGATAGAGCAGGGTTACCTTCCTGTTATTTTACCATCCGGTATGACCGGTGATGAAGTATATGATCTTTCCCAGCGATTTCATCCAGCGCACATGCTTCTCTCCACTGAGATAAGAAGTTATGATCGCAGATCACCCATGATCAAGATCAATGAGGATGACGCGGTAGTGATACTTACTTCCGGGAGTTCCGGAAAACCCAAGGCTGTAACCCACACTTTTGATTCGCTGTTGAAAGCTGCTGAAGACGGTAACAGGGCTCTTGGAGTTACCAAGGATGATGTTTTTCACCTCTCACTGCCGTTGAACCACATTTCGGGATTGATGATCCTGATAAGAGCAGCAGTGGCAGGTGCCACACTCTTGATGTACCGTACAGGCGTTTCAGACCTTGGACCTTTGCATCCGACAATCTCCTCACTTGTACCGACACAATTGAAGCAAATGCTCGCTGAAGGTGAAGGCCCCGGAAAGTTAAGGGTCATCCTGCTCGGTGGGAGTGCCTCAGAACCGCAACTTGTAACTGACGCGATCAAAGCAGGCTACCCAATTTATACAGTCTATGGTTCATCCGAGACGGCGGCTTTTATAGCGATGGCCGGTCCGGAGGAACTCGCGAAAGACCCGAAAGCCGCTTACAAACTGATCGACGGGGTTGAAATAAAACAGGAGGGTGGAGAGTTGCTTGTGAAGTCTGACCACCTCTTTAGCAGATATCTGGATGATCCGGATCTGACCGATTTCGTCTTTGAAGATGGTTTTTACAGAACGAACGATCTCTGCGAAATTTCAGAAACGGGTGAGTTCAGGATCACAGGCCGGAAAAACCGGTTCATAATTTCAGGCGGGGTGAACATCGATCCCGTGGAGCTCGAGGCGGTTATAAGGGAGTTTCCCGCGATCGATGAAGTGTTTGTGTTCGGTGTGCCGAACGAAAAGTGGGGAGAGGCGGTTGCCGCGCTGCTTGTAGCCAACTCAGAATTTGAGTTTCAGGATCTGCATTCATTTCTCAGAACGAAGATAACTCCTTACAAGATCCCGAAATACTACCGCCTTGTGGATGAAATTCCCGTAACTTCGATCGGGAAATATGATCCCGTGGAATCCCGCCGTATACTCTTCGAACGTTAGAGTTCTATCTTTACGAGGGCCTTCTGCAGGTCTGCAGGTACAGGGCACTTCTTAAATCCATCCTTGGTCACTGTCGCGTGAACGGTCTTTACCTTCACTGCTATCTCATTGTCGGTTGTGTAGATATTATACGTTAACCGGAAAGAATTTTCCTTTATTTCTCCGAGTTTTACCATTGCCACAACTATATCGCCCGGCTTTAGGGGCTTGCGGTAATCAGCCTCGGCGTGTACAAGCGGGATTATAACATCGCGCTTTCCGAAGTAGTCTCCGAGGTCGTTGGCGTGCATGAATTTTTCATAAGCCGTGTGCGCGATCTCAAACGCGCGTGAGAAGAACATGATCCCCGCGGGATCACAGTCGTGGAAGGAGATATATTTTTCGATCGAGAACATATGCTATCCTGTGGTCTGTATCAAAGATAGAACCGTTGTTTTTTCGTATTTTTACCAATACAAATTCAGAAATTCAGGAACGAAAGATATGAAATTATTCAGATCAATGATAGTCGCGGGTCTTTTCCTCACCATTTCAGCATATGCACAGACCGGTGGATTCGGCCTCGGGATCATTGTTGGAGAGCCGACGGGACTCTCGGGAAAGTACTATTTGAGTGAGTCGCATGCGATCGACGGAGCTGTAGCATGGTCGTTCAAAAAGGATGCCGCGCTACACATCCACGCCGATTACCTGTATCACGATAACAGCTTCCTGAATGTCACAAAGGGCAGGCTTCCCCTTTACGTCGGTATCGGTGGCCGCATTAAACTGCAGGACAAGAGCAGAATTGGTGTCCGCGTGCCGGTCGGTATCGCTTATGAATTTCCCAAGGCTCCGGTGGATGTATTCGTTGAGATCGTACCGCTGCTTGATATTATCCCCGACACACAGTTCGACTTCAACGGGGCGATCGGTGTAAGGTACTATTTCCACTAAAGTCTGATGAAACATTTCGCGGGCGAGGAGCTTTACTGGGGCAGCATCCGGAAAGAGGGTGCTGCCCTCGTTTTTTCAGGTGATGATATCAATCACATAGTCAGAGTGATGCGCCACAAACCGGGTGACAGGATATTTGTAACGCAGGGAGAGGGTACCATTCTTGAGACTGAGATAACCTCAACCGGTCAAAGTTCGATAGAAGGAAATGTTGTCTCCGAGGCGGTGCTGCCCAACCGTCTGGATAAAGTAACCATCGCCATACCCCGCCTCAAAAATCTCGACAAAATCGAACTGGCTATTGAGAAATTGGTTGAGACAGGTTTCTCAAGGTTCATTTTCTTCAATTCTGATCACGCCATCGGTAAAGGATTCAAGCTTGACCGTTGGGAGAAGATCGCCATTTCGGCAGCAAAGCAGTCGTTCAATCCCTTTAAACCGGTTCTCAGCACAGCTGAGAAGTTCGAACATCTCTTTCAGCAGGGGAAGGAAGTTATCGGATTTGATCTGGAGGCGGAACGTGATTTTGCCCTCTTCTCACCTGAACTTGCGAAAGAATACATTCTCGTCACAGGGCCTGAAGGGGGACTCTCCCGAAGGGAACTTGAACGGTTCGGAGCGGATAACCTCTACCAGTTAACAAAAAACCGCCTCAGATCTGAGACGGCTTTATTGTATTCCGCTTTTAGAATTGGCTGGTTCTACTAAAAATATTTAGCGATCCTTCGTACAAGCCTGTTGAACTTGTTCTCCACAAGTTTGGCTGCAATGGTTACATCCTCATGGCTTAATTTGTGTGGTGAAAGCCCCGCGGCATAGTTGGTTATGCAGGAGATACAGCTGACCTTAACGCCGAGAGCCGAAGCCCAGTAAGCCTCCGCCACGGTTGACATTCCCACCGCTGAAGCACCGATCTTGTCGATCATTCTGATCTCGGCAGGAGTCTCGTATGTCGGACCCTTGTTATACCAGTAAACACCTTCCTTCAGATGTACTTTCTCCTCAAGAGCCGACCAGATGATGATATCGTTGAAGTCGGGATCGGGGGTGTTAAGAAATCTTTCCCTCTGCTCCTGAGTCGCCACGCGCATCAGCTCATCGAGTTCGTGTTTGATATTTATCCCGATGAATGAAGTGCAGAGCATCAGGTCGCCCGGTTCGAATGTCGGATTCACTCCTCCTGCCGCGTTGGTGAGGAGGAGGTAAGGAATTCCGAGGTAGCGGGTGATTATAGAGGGAACAACGGTCTCATAAAGTTCATATCCTTCGTAAAAGTGGAACCTGCCTTGGAAAACGAGACACTTCTTTCCCTCAATTGAGCCGAGGATCAGTTTGCCTGAGTGTCCCTCAACAGTTGAACGGGGATAGTGGGGGAGGGTATCGCCGTCCCAGACCTTCAGGATATCGATCGTCTCGGGGAATTTGCCGAGACCGGAACCCAGCACAATTGCAAGCTTCACTTCTTCACTGTTGACATCCTTCCGGAGGATGTCGAGGAGGTCTTTATAGTAGAACTCGAGATCGATCATCTTAGAAGAAAATTCCCGCGATTGTTGCTGAAAGAAGAGTTGAGAGTGTTCCACCGATAACTGCTTTTATTCCAAGCTGCGCGAGGTCAGATTTTCTGTCGGGCGCCAGCGCTCCGATACCGCCGACCTGAATGGCGATGGAGGAGAAATTGGCAAAACCGCAGAGGGCGTATGACGACATGAAGATCGCCTTGGGATCGGTAAGAACTTTTGTTTCAACCATTTTAGCGAGATCGAGGTATGCCACGAACTCGTTCAATACTGTTTTTGTACCGAGGAGACTGCCGAAGTCGAGCGCGTCGTGCATCGGAATACCGATCGCGAGGGCGACGGGCTGTAGAATAAATCCGATCAGCAACTGAAAACTTAGGGGCTTGCCGTACTCGTCGATCAGGATCGCGTTCAGTCCGGTGAATTCACCGGTCCAACCGAGGATACCGTTCAGCAGTGCAATGATACAGATGAAAGCGATCAGCATCCCGGCCACATTCAGTGCGAGGTGGAGGCCATCGATGGCACCGTTCGAAGCAGCTTCGATAACGTTTGAGCCGTTCTTTTCAATGCTGAGTTTCACTGAACCGCGTGTGGCGGGTTCATCCATTTCGGGGAAAATGATTTTTGATATCAGAAGTGCCGCGGGTGCAGCCATAACAGAAGCGCTGAGGAGCTGCGTGGCGAAGAGTATCTGCCCCTGCTCAAGGGGAATGCCTTTCGCGCTGGCATACGATTGTCCAAGCATCTGGATATAAGCCGCCATAACACCGCCGGCTATGGTTGCCATTCCGCCCGTCATAACTGTCAGCATTTCGCTTTTTGTCATTTTCTCGAGGTATGGTTTGACTATCAGGGGTGCTTCCGTCTGTCCGACGAAGATGTTCGCGGTACAGGAAAGTGACTCGGCACCGCTCGTCCCCATGATCTTAGCCATTACCCAGGCCATCGCCTGAACCACCTTCTGCATGATGCCGAGGTAGTAGAGGATCGACATAAGAGCCGCGAAGAAGATGATCGTAGGCAGAACCTGGAACGCAAAAAAGAAGCCGAGGCTTCCATCTTTTCCGGGCGCAAGGGCGAGGTTTCCGAACACGAACGAAGCACCCTGCTCAGAGTATTGCAGGATCACGACGAAGAAAGAGCTGACCCACGCGAAGAAGTCTTTCACCCAGCCAAGCGGGGAGAAGAACTGCGACATGGCATCGCCTTTAATAAGAAATATCGCCAGAACGAACTGGATCGAGAGACCACCGGCGACGAGGCGCCAGTTCACATTTTTTTTGTTGTTGGATATTAGGAAAGCGATCCCGAGCAGAACACCAATTCCCAGAATCCCTCTGAGTACAGCAATAATGTCCATTAAGTTACCTGAATAATAAAACTATTTCCAATTAAATTTCGTAAAACGGGATGTAAAATAGTTAATAATCAAGAATATCTCGTAAAAAAACTGATAAAAAACGGCCTCAAAAGGGGAAAAGGAGTAATTATGCCGATTCTGAACCATCATTATTAGTGACATGTCGAACAAAGCCTTGATAACGAAAACCGCGGACACTTCCGGGAACCAGGGGAGGAAGAGGACCGATGACTGCGCGTAGAGGTTCGGCATGTGCCAGAGCGCGAGGATCCACTTCGAACTTTTCGAGTAGAACTTCGAAGCCTGTGTGTGGCGTGCCTTCTGCCTGAGGAAGTCTTTTCCGGCGAAATGGGTCTCTGAGAAGACCGCCGCGGCCGGTGAGTCGCAGTAGTTCACACGGAAACCGTGATCGAGAAAATTGCGCAACAGGAGGTCGTCGTCACCGCCGAGCGAGCCTTCAGTCGAGTGATAGCCTCCCTGCACGATGAATGCGTCTTTTCTAAACCCCAGGTTTCGTGCTATGGCGGAAATTGGGTGGCGGTGACTGAAAGTTGATTCGATCAGCATCATCGACCGGAGATTGCTGAAGCAGGAGAGTCCGTTGAAGAAGCCGGAGCGCTTGATCAGGGGGGCCGGTCCTATGAGCATGTCGCACTCACTGGTGAAGTAACGGTCGATCACTTTAAGCCAGCCTGCACCGGGGAGGCAGTCGGCATCGGTTATTAAGATTTTGCTGTAAGAAGAGGCCGCGATCCCGCGCGTCAATGCCGACCGTTTTCCCGGATCATCTTTCCCACCCGCGGTGATGATCTTTAGATTGGGAAGGATATCAGAAAAACCCAGGACAATATCGACAGTCTTATCGGTGGAGTGGTCATCAGAGATGATTATTTCAAATTTATCAGCAGGGTAGTCAAGTTCTCCCAGAGCCTTCAACAGGTTTGGGAGGTTCTCCGCCTCGTTCCGCGCTGCAACAACAACTGAGTAGTTGCCCTGATCATCAGCAGTTTCTTTCCGCGCGACCAACCGTGGCAGGCGCAGCAAGCCCCTCACAAGAAAAGACTGGACTATGATATAAGCTACGAGAACGACGGAATAGAAAATGATCATGTTCAAAGATAAGGAAATTTGGGGTATGGGGTATGGGATTTGGGATAGAGTGTAGAGTGTAAAGGGCTGAATACTCGCGCCGCGGCGGAGTGGAGTGGCACATCTTTTCCCATCTTTAGCATCTTTGTTAAAAAAGGCTGCCCTTTTGAGACAGCCTTAAGAAAACGATGAGCGTTGTATTACTTCGTGCTCATATTGAGGTGAAAGCCGGCATACATCCAGTAGGCGTTGTCGGGTCCTTTTTTCTCTTTGAAGATGTCGCCGGGGAGGAAGGTGGCGGCACCGAGCATGAAGTTTAGGTATTCATTGTACTTGGCTACGAAGTTAAGATCAATTTCAGTTCCGTAGGAGCTGCTTTCCGCACCGGAGGCAAGTTTGTATTTTGCCGCTGAGCCGAAGATATGTCCGGTAAGTTTGGTTGCGAGCCAGGGGGCAAGAGCCATTTTGTAGTATACGTACATATCAGTAACGCCGAGATCCCATGTGCTGGTTGGAACCGCTCTGAAAAAGTCCATGTCGCCGAGAAAAGCGTGTTTGGTGGCGTAGGTGTTGTCGAAAACCTCATATTTATCATCTGTGCCATCTTTGTCGCCTGAATAGATCGCGTAACCGGCACCCAGGGCGGCCTTTGAGGTCACTTTGAAATCATACTCGAGATTTATTGCAGCGAGGAATGCCGAGATGGTTTCCTTCTTTGTGGTTCTGATATTACCGGTCTGATAAGCAACATCGATATCAAAAACGACAGGTCCGAGGTATCCGGGGGCATTAAGTCCGAGAGTGAGTCTCGAGAGTCTTTCAACCGGTGACCTTCTGTCGAACATTAAATACGGGTTCAACTGGAGATTGTCCTGAAGTTTGAACTCACCAAAGAGACCGAGGAGGTTGTGATCGAGACTGTCGTCTGCAGCGAGTTTATCAGAAAGTCTGAAAGCGAAACCGCTGATTCGATAACCTTTACCGGAATATCTTGCTGTGGCACCATCAAAGGTGATGGGAGTGTTACCCCAGTCGGACTGTGCGATGATCCTTCCGTTATTGTATCTGGCTTCCTGTCTTCCGAGGATGAATTCCCAGTCGCCTTTTTTGAGTTTCAGGTACCCTTCGTTGAGGTCGAGGTTTGCTGAATTGACCTGAACACCGGCTTCCTGCCCGAACACGCGGGCATCGATGATCCTGAAGTGGAATTCGAGGTCGTCATTATTTGATATTACTGCACCGAGGCGGGCCCGATTGTTAATAAAGTTCTGCCATTTACTGTTCGAATTGAAATCGAGTTCATCAATCTCAAGTCTTGTTCTCAGTTCACCGTTGAACTTCACGCTTAACTGAGCAAACATTGCCGGAGTTGCGAGCATGAACAACAGGAGAAGGTAGGTATATCTTTTCATTTGAGACCTTTACGGGTTGTTAAAAAAGGAATAAAAAATCCGATTCAAATATAGTTATAACATTTAAATCATGAAACTTCATCAGGTTAGATTCGCCCAGTCGCTTCCGGTTTCAGAATAGCGTTGTTTGATCCTCTCCAGAAGGTCTTCCGGCAGCTTTCCTTTTTCGACAATTTTAACGGCAGCTTTAAGATGTTTCACGTCGGATGTGCCAATAAGAACAGAATCAACACCGTAAGTGTAGGCAGAGAACCTTATCATGGCTTCCTCGAGGGGCATGCCATAGTCGATGTTCATATCGTAAATTCTTTTCCGGTACTCGGCCACTACGGGATCGGTAAGGTCGGCGTTGTCACCCCATGCGAAGTTGGCGAGTGGCCGTTTGGCGAGCACGCCCATGTATCTTTGTTTTGCGGGGTGGAGAAGTGTGTTGATCGTTTTTTGATCAACAATGTTGATCGACGACTGTATAGAGGCGAAACTTCCGCTGTAAACCGCGTATTCGAGGGCCTCGTTATCGCCGGAGTAAGCGTGACACTTGACTTTTCCCTCCTGAGTCATTCTTAGGAGGGCTTCGGTGACCTCACCTCTTTCAAGGATGTCTTTATTGCAGGAGTGGAGGTGGACGATATCGATATAGTCGGTCTGAAGTATTCTGAGAGCTTTCTCGACACCTTTGACCACGCAGTCGTATGTCCAGTCTTCGGTACCTTCAACGTCGTAACCGATCTTCGTCGAAAGAATGAACTCACTTCTTCTTGCTGAAAGGAATTTACCGATCCTGTGTTCCGATTCACCATAGCTCCGGGCAGTATCGATAAGATTGATCCCAAGATCAAGAACTGTGTTAAGAAGTTTTTCAACTTTCTTGTCAGACATTTTTTTGAAACCGGTACGTCCGGCTCCGAATCCGATGGGTGTAACCTTCATGCCGGAAAAGCCGAAGTCGCGAAGTTCCATACTCATCATTGATCTCCAATAATTTTCTAAAAATAAAGTCTAATGTAAAAAAAAGTGTAGAGTGTATAGTGTTTGGGGTGGAGTGTTTGGTCCGGGGTGGCGGATTGGGTTGGAGGAATGAGAGTTTAAAATAAAAAACGGGCTATTACTAGCCCGTCGGGATCTTTTGCACTATTAAACTCGATTATAAGGTGTAAAAGCTATTAAATTTTCATTAAACTCGATACAAATTTAAGGGGTAAAAACAAGGGTAAATAACAAAAAAACGTCAAACTTTAACATATTTCGGACATATCCGGGAATCAGTTCGTATTTGAAGGGAGTTCCCCGAATTCGTCTTTGAAACACTTGGCAAAATAGGAGAGATTACTGAATCCGGAGGCATATGCAGCCTCGCTTACGCTCATTTTATGATCCCTGATCATCTCTTTTGCTCTCTGCAGGCGATAATACCGTATATAACCGTTCGGAAGCCGTCCGGTGACCGCTTTTATCTTTCTTTGGAGCTGTCTGAGGCTCATTCCCACCAGTTCACCGAGTTCTTCAACACTGAGATCCTCATTTCCGAAGTGTTCATTCATGATGGAATCGAGTTTTTCGAGGAATTTATCCTTTATGATCGTTGTTCCTTCAGTATCAACTTCCTGTCCGGTTATGGCAGCCTTAAAAAACCTTCTCTTTTTCTTGAGAATGGTTGCGATTCTGACCCTCAGCTCCTTCAGAGAAACAGGTTTTATCAGAATTTCATCCGCGCCCGATTCGATGGCTCTTATCTTGTTGGCCTCGAAAGCATCGGCCGTTATGAGTACAATAGGGATGTGGGAGGTTTTTTCATCATTTTTTATCAGCCGCGCCACTTCGATCCCGCTGACACCCGGCATATGGATATCGGAGAGGATGATATCAGGAATGAGGGTAACCGCCTTCCTGAGTCCGTCGAAGCCGTTGAAAGCCTGCACGATCCTGTACTCGTTTTCAAGGGATTTCGCGAGGAATTTTCCCACTTCCTGATTGTCTTCAATTATCAGAATGATCTTCTGATCGGGATCATGATGCAGGGGAACAGAAGATATCTCGTTTGAGTGACTGATCGTTTCAGCGATCTGGAAAGTGCTCCAGAGGCTGTATTCGTCGAGGAAATCATCTTCAACCGGGTTCTCACTTCTGCGTGGCATTCCGATTATGGCAGCCAGACCGTTGTCAGACTCAACCACTCTGGTGTGGATGTTGAATGTGTCGCAGATCGCTTCATAA
>RHKR01000517.1 GCA_008363265.1 Chlorobiota bacterium | reverse complement strand
TATAAACCTCCCTTCGAATGATGCCGCAAGCAGCTATCCGATGTCAGAGCAGATCGCAAACTATGATACCCTTGTCGCGGTTGCAAACAGAAGAAATGTTAAACTTTGGATCACAACAACCCAGCCCAGAAACCTGTCGACCCAGGCACAGCTTGATCTCCTGACAGGAATGAGAGACTCTGTGTTCACAAGATACGCCCCCTATGCTGTTGATTTTTGGACAACGCTTGCTCAGCCAAACGGGTTTATTGTTCCTGAATTCAATTCCGGCGATGGTATCCACCTGAACAACGCCGGGCACCGGCTGCTCTACCAACGCGCCATCGAGGTAATACTACCCATACTTGTACCCGTGGAACTGGTGAGCTTTATAGGCACACGCACCGGGAATGATGTGGTGCTCCAGTGGATCACAGGCACTGAGGCTAATAATTACGGTTTCGAAGTGCAGAGGAGTTCGAACAAGACTGACTTCGAGACGATCAGCTTCGTTGAGGGTTCAGGTACAACTGCCTCCCCGACGAGTTATAGTTTCACTGACGGTACCGCTCAGAAAGAGCAGACATGGTATTATCGCCTGAAGCAGATCGACTATGACGGCACCTCATCCTATTCAGGATTGGCGGAAGTGGAGGCCGAACTGCCGGTCGGGTTTTTTCTATTTCAGAACTACCCCAATCCGTTCAATCCCGTGACCACAGTATCATTCACTCTCCCGAATGCGATGAATGCAGATCTGAAACTCTATGACATCACCGGCAAGGAAGTGGCCACTATTTTCTCAGGCGAACTCCCGCAGGGATATCACAGTGTGAAGATCGACGGTACTAAACTTTCTTCAGGTGTGTATACTTGCAGACTTGTGGCGGGTGAGTATTCATCAACTATAAAGCTTTCCCTCTTGAAGTAATAAACGGTTACACAAGAGTGTTTCTGAGACCGGTCTTCCTGAAACCGGTCTCTTTTTATTTTAAATTTATCTCGCGTGGGATGACGACTCCCTTCTCTTTAGTTCGGGAGCGATAACCATTCCCTTCGGGATATCCGAAACACTCTTTTCCGCGATCTGATCCATAAGCATCCTAAAAGCTGTCTCGCCGAATTTCTGTGTGTTAAGATAGACAGAACTCAGCGATGGACGGACCATCTGCGCGAATTCAATATCATCGAAGCCGCACATCGCCACATCACCGGGAACATTCACCCCGTTCTGTTGCATCCAGTTCAGGGCACCCAGCGCCATCGCGTCGTTCGATGAAAAAATGGCTGTGATATCCCTTCTTTTCCTAAAAAGCTCCTCGACTGCATTGTAGCCCGATATCTGGCGGAAGGTTCCGCTCAGCAGTTCAATATTACTCCTGGGGATACCGGCAGCGTCCGTGGCGTTAAGGAAACCTTCCATCCGCTCGAGCGCGTCAATATTTCCCTCCTCCCCCTTTATGTGTGCGATCTTTCTGTGCCCCATCGAGATCAGGTGTTCAGTTGCAAGCTTCGCGCCGGTAAAGTTATCAAGCACCAGATCGACATGCTCCCTGTACCTCACAAACCGGCTGAGCAGAACCACGGGTATCCTTGGACACCGGCGGATGATCTCCTCTTTCAAACCCTCCTTGTGGTACATTAATATCAGTCCGTCAATCTTTGAACTGAGTTTTTTGAGCGTGGCAAAGAGCTCATCGGGCGAACCTTTCTGTCCGGCGACAACAATATCATACCCACGGTCTTCAGCGAGCGCCTGCACCGAGTAGATCAGATCGGAGAAAAAATTACCATAAAGGATGGGAAGTACGATACCGATCGTCTCCTGTTTCCCGCCACTCAATCCCCGTGCGGAAGCGCTCGGTGTGAATCCCAGTTTCCGGGCCGCATCGAGCACATGCTTCACAGTTTTCTCAGTAACAAGGGGGCTCTTGTTGAATACCCGGGAAACAGTCGCTATCGATACTTCAGCCACACGGGCTACATCATAAATGGTCGGTTCTTTGTCTTGTTTCATATTAAAATATTTTTTCTGAAAGCGCTTTCAATTTAATCAATTAAAATCAATTTCCCGGAATTCTCAAAATGAATCCTTCCCTCTTTTCGTTTATCAAACAATAAAGTATTTTTACTTTTATTCCTGCAAAATTCATAAAAGAAGGATACAAATAATGGAGAATACACAGACAAGAATGCCCCTTCTGGGCGAAAAAATGCCGGACCTTACAGTCCAGACCACACACGGTGTTAAGAACATCCCGGGAGATTATGCCGGAAAATGGTTCGTACTCTTCAGCCACCCCGGTGACTTCACGC
>RHKR01000516.1 GCA_008363265.1 Chlorobiota bacterium | reverse complement strand
ATCGGAAACTTCCACAACCAGTGTGATCCTTTCGCCGTCATCATCCTTCACGGAGACATTTACTCCCACTTCACCCTCATCGGTGAATTTTACGGCATTCGAAACCAGATTAAGAAGTATCTGCCCGAACCGGACTTGATCCCCTCTTACCCAGAAAGGCACATTCCCGGTAAACTCGGTTTCTATCTTGATTCCCTTCTCCAAAGCCGAGTATTTCACCGATTCTATCACGTGATTAACCGATTCGATCACTGAGAAGTCATCGATAACAAATTCAAGTTTGTCAGCTTCAATTTTTGAGAAATCGAGGATATCATTGATTATGACAAGGAGGTTGTCGGTGGAATACTTTATCGCGTTGAGGAACTTGACCTGTTCCTCCGTCGGATTAAGCTCGAGGAGGAGGTGCGTGAAACCGTGGACCGCGTTCATCGGTGTCCTGATCTCATGACTGATATGGGCCAGGAACTGTTCCTTGGCCTTGGTGGATTCCTCTGCGGCTTGCCGGGCCTTTTCGAGCTCATGAAGCCTGCGGGTTCTTTCGGTTATGTCTCGCAGGGCAACCGAGTAGTATACCTCGCTGTTGAATTCCATCTTGGAAATATTGAGCTCGACCGGGAATGTTGAGCCATCAACCCGTATTCCGGTCTGTTCTATCGACTGTCCGCTAAACTCGTTATACATCGCCTCAACATCGTCATTCCAGAGGGCAGGATCGAACATCCTTTCTTTAAAGAGTACCTGGAAATCCTCCCTGATCAGCGCGTCCTTCGAGTAGCCCCAAAGTTTCCTCACTTCCTCGTTGATGATCATGATCCTGTTATGGCTGTCGATGAGAATTATGCCATCGGCAACGGTCTCGAGTACTGTCTGAAACAGTTTTCTTGACCTTTCGAGTGACTCTGCAAACGTCTTTTGCGCGGTGATGTCCCTGTATGACCAGAGATGCCCCTTGTAGGTGCCGTTGATGAAAAGCGGGATGTAATCCCTCTCAAAAAACCTGCCGTCGGCAAGTTCCAGCTCGGTATTCTTATCCAGTTCCTGCTTAAGCAGCAGATTTTCAATTCCGGAGACAAAAGCGGCGGGATCCGCGAAAAGGTGCTTCGACTGCTCGGCGGAATCACTGCAGTCGGTTCCAATTAGATAAGCCGGATCAACCGGTATCGAGAAAAGATCGCAGAACATTTTATTTACTGCGACTATTTTCCTCTCCTCGTTCTCAACGAGCATACCCGCGTTCAGGTTAAGCAGAAGTGTCTCGAGGGTTGCCGAGTACTTTCTTATGTTCTCAGCATCGGTCTCCTGCTTTTTGGCAAGAGTGATCCGGTAATAGTTAAGAGACATTATCCTCGTGAGAAATGATGCCTGAACGTTGAAGCTTTCATCATAGAAGTTGGGTTTTTCGCTCACATACCCCACACAACCGTAGCATTCATCCTCGTGCAGAAGCGGGAAATAGACCCTCGACCGGATCCGGAAAGACCTTTGGCTGTCGACAGCTATCTCTTTCGGCTCCCCCGGGTCATCTTTAATTATCAGTTCCTTCCGGTTATTGATCACCCACCCGGGATGCCGCTCCATCGCCGTTTCCTCAGCCCGGATGCGCTCATCCTCACTGAATCCTTTGGCGTGCACCAATCTGAGTCGTCCTGTTGCGGGATCGATCAGATAGAGCCCGGTCTTCTCAATATTGGGAAATTTTTCAACGTAGAGATCGAATGCGCTTGCATACTCTTCTATTGTCCTGGCTGTCGAAAAAAGGAGGGTTATATCCTCAAGGAGTTTGATTCTTTTGTCCATCAGATATGGTAACCGATTGAATTAAGGATGTGTCGCAGTATAGAGTTCAAGGTTATTCAACAAAATGTTCGAATGATCCCACAATTTAATTATTTTTGCGCAAAAACTTTCCAAAAAACATAAATTTAATTTGAACACCGTCTGGACTCTTATATTTTTTCTGTTGCTGTTTTACAATCAGTTTTCCTTTGCCCAATCCAGGGAGGATATCCGTCAGGTGACGGCTGTTTATGGTGAAATCGCGACCATGTTGAACAAGGGAAAGTTTGATGATCTGGCCCGGTTCATCCACCCGGAGACCGGATTGGTAGAAGTTATTGACCCCGTGGGAGTGCCGTATCCGATACACCATCCAAATATCGGAATGGCCAAACTGCAGGGACTCTTCATTTCCGCTCCTGCGAAAAATCCCGAAGAATCATCCCCGCCGGAGTTCGATTGCAACATAGGGATGTGGACCCGGGAAGGTACTTTCATCTCAGAAGTAAAAGGGTATC
>RHKR01000515.1 GCA_008363265.1 Chlorobiota bacterium | reverse complement strand
CCTGCGAGGGTTCAGCGCGGTTCATTGTTAAGGGCAAGCTCCTCAGCGACTTTGTCAAATCCCTCGGCGATACCCTCATCAGGGTGGTGATAGAGGACCAAAAAATCGTTATGAAGACCGACATGGGTCATTATAACTTTAACTATGCTTCCCCTGAAAACTTCCCCGGCTTCAAGTCGATCGAAACCGACAAGGTTCTCGATATCGATGCCAAGATATTGAAAAAAGCTTTACAGGCAGCTTCATTCGCGGTTAGCAAGGACTCAGCCCGCGTTGCCATGACCGGCGTGCTTATCGACATGAGGGAAGACGGAACCCATTTCGTAGCAACCGATGCCCACAAGCTTGTGAAATATTCCGCCACAGCGGTAAAACACGATGAACCGACCGCTATTGTGGTTCCGGGAAAGACGGTTAACATCCTCGTTAAGCTGCTTGAAGACGGAAATGTTGCTTTCAAATACACCTCGGGCGGAATGTTTGTTGAATCGGGCACCACAAAGATGGTATCCAGACTCATCGAGCACAAATTCCCCGAGTATAACGCGGTCATCCCTCAGGACGGGCCGAACAAATTAACCATCAGCAAGGCTCCGTTCGTCTCGGCCACACGCAGAATGATGCTCTTAAGCAACAAGAACTTCCAGCTGGTGAAGATGGCGCTCGACAAGGACGGCATCCAGCTAAATACTGAAGATCAGGAAAGCGGCAGCAAGGCTGATGAAGCGGTTCCCGCGAACTACATTGGCGAAAATTTCACGATCGGGTTCAAGACCGAGTCACTCTTCGAGATACTGAACAACCTCAGCTGCGACGATCTTGTGGTTGAACTGGTGTCACCCTCGAAAGCGGCTATCTTTAAACCATTGAAACAGGATGAGAATGAGGACCTGCTTATGCTCCTCATGCCTACGCGCTTAAACACAATATGATATTAAAGTCGCTGGAACTGAAGAACTTCAGGAAGCACAACGACTCGAAATTTGAATTCTCCCCCGCCCTGAACTATCTCGTAGGGGGTAACGGAATAGGCAAGACAACGGTGCTTGAGGCCATTTACCTCATTTGCACCACGAAAAGCTTCAGATCAAGTCCGGACTCGGAAATCGTGAATTTCGAGTCCGGTTCTTATGAAGTGACCTCCCACATCGAAAGCTTCACTTCGCATAAAGTGAGAATTTACTACGGACGGGAGGAGAACAAGCGGGTTTATTTTAAGGACGGGAAGCAGCTTTCACGCGCATCCGAGATAATCGGCAAGTTTCCGGTGGTGGTTCTTACCCCCGCCGATCTGGAGCTTACGCACGGTTACCCGGCTGACCGCAGGAAGTTCGTCGACCAGGTGGTGTCACAGTCAAGCGAAGTGTATCTGGATACACTTCTCGACTACAACCGCACCCTTAAGCAAAGGTCATCTCTCTTAAACAGGTTGAAAGAATTCAGATCAAGAGACCTTCTCGACCAGCTCGAAGCCTGGGACGAAAAGCTGGTCAACTCGGGATCGCAACTCATTGAAATGAGACGGAAGTTCGTCGCAGAGTTCAAAGACTACCTCGCCGGTTCATATTCCCATATCATGAACAACAAGGAGATACCGCGGATCGGGTATGATTCGTTCGTGCGTGAGGATGATGACGTTAAAAAAGTTTTTATGGCGGGAATTGAAGCCAACAGGGAGAACGAGATCAGACGGGGAATGAACCTCGTGGGTCCACACAAGGATGATCTGGCGTTCAGCATAAACGGAAACTCGCTGCGCACTTACGGTTCGCAGGGGCAGCACAAAACCTTTCAGGTGGCGCTGAAGTTCGCGCAGTTCTTCTATCTGAAGAGGATGCTGAAGAATACGCCATTCTTTCTGCTTGATGATGTTTTCGGGGAGCTCGACACTAACCGTTCTGTCGCGATCAGCGAGTACCTTAAGGAAGTGGGACAGGCGTTCATAACGCTTACCGACTTCACAAATTACGGCTTCCTCTCCCGCGATGAGAACGATTCTGTTGTGGTTTTAAAGTAAAAGGTTACACGGATTTCACAGATTAAACACAGATTCCACGGATTAAGGGAAGATTTATTGTTTGGATATTCACTGTCCGGATTTTACAGAATTGAATCTGCGAAATCCGTGTTAAATCCGTGTAATCCGTGTAACATTTAAAATACTGACACTTGAAGAAAATAGTAACCTCCGTTGGCGAGGCAATAAAAAACGACCCGGCATTTCATAAAGTACGGGAAGTGATGGAAAAAGAAGAGATATACGAGAACTTCTTCCTCATCTTTCCGGAATTGGCAGGCC
>RHKR01000514.1 GCA_008363265.1 Chlorobiota bacterium | reverse complement strand
CCCTCGAGACCGGCGGCGTGCTCGTAGGTGAAGAAGTAAAGTTCAATATCGATGTGCAGCTCGTAAAAGGATAAGCACCGTCGGGATCAACCTTAAACATTTACACTTCAAAAGCTGCGTCCCAAGCGGGGGGCAGCTTTTTTTGTTTTATATTTTATCTTTATAAATAATAAAAATTGTTTTAATTTTCCCTTCGTAATTCAGCTATTTACTGTCATACACCGGGATTAACAATGAGACGCCTGTATTCAGTCATCCGGATACTCATTCCGCTGGTTCTCATTTCCTTTTACGGATGTAAATGCGACCCTGTATCCCCGACGGACCCCAACGGTCCGTATCAGCGACCCTATGGGGCCGAAGGGATAAACATTCTTGAAGCCAAGTATCTCGACACCACAGCACTCGATCAGGTACTCGACAGGTTCAAATCTTCCCCCAACTATTATCTGGCGAATCTGGGCAACCACATCCAGAACCTCCCCAATACTTCCGGCGCAAACATCATCTGGTATTGCTAGATAAGCTACACTTCAACCGATAATAAAGGCGCGCCCATCACCCTTTCGGCAAAACTTATCTATCCCTATAAGCCATGGACGAAGTACAGGGTGCCCCTGATCTCGTTCCAGCACGCGACCGAGCTGGTGAAGGCCCATGCCCCATCACAATGGGAAGCATACATAAACCCGGGTGACTTCACGGAAGTGGAGATAGCCGCCGGGATGGCCCTCTCGAACCAGTGGGCAATAATCATGCCCGACTATCAGGGGATGGGCGAAGATAAGGGTGAGTCGCACCCACTCTGCCACGCCGACCGCCTCGGAAAGGCCTCAGCCGACCTGATAACGAACATGATCGCCTATCTGAAGTCGAAGAACAACAACACCAACCTTGAGTGGAACGGTCAGCTTTTCATAATGGGATTCTCCGAAGGCGGGTACGCGACAGCCGCGACCGTTAAAGAGATCGAGAAAAGAGGCGGGATAACCATCACCGGTGCAGCGTGTATGGACGCTCCCTTCGACCTCACCGGCACAATGGTTGACGTGATGCTCTCGGACAAACCGTTCGGAGCCCCCTACTTCCTGCCGTATCTCCTTAGAGGTTACGATGCTGTTTACAGTGATTCGAAAGTATTCAATTTCGACTCGCTGTTGCTGCCGCAGTACGCGAAGGATCTTTTCCTCTATGCCGACGGTTTCCACTCTGCCGCGGAGCTTAACGCCAAAATGCCCCCTGACAAGATCCTGAAGAACATCTTCAAGCCCGCAGTGCTTGATTCGCTTCGGAACCCCAACAGCCGGATGTGGAAATACCTCCACGATAACGACATCTGGAACGGATGGAAGCCGAAGACGAAGATGTTCATCGCCCACTCAATGAACGATGATCTGGTGCCCTACGGCAACTTCGTAAAACTGAAACAGGTGTGGGGCAACCTGCCGAATGTTGAGTATTTCGAGCTCGGCCAGTGCATCAATTATCTTGGAAATGTGCATGTTTCCGTTGCTCCATGGGCGTTCCTGCAAGGGAGCCTCTGGATCTCGGGACTGGTGACAAACTGACGGAACGGTGTTTAATGAATGAGGCTGTCTCGAGAGAGGCAGCCTTTTTTATGGAAATACCGTCGATATACACAAGAGCCCCACTAACAGGTCCCGGCTTAAGTTCCGGGGTTCCGGGGTTCCGAAGTTCCAAAAGGGTGAGGTGCTTTGTTATAAATACTTATATGGTTATTTTTGATGATCGGATCAGAATCATAAAAGAGAAACAGGAACAAATAACCGGATATTTGTATGAAAAGCGGAGTAATAGCAGTTTTAAGTTTGATTTTTGGAATGCATCAGCACATGCCAGCGGTGTGTATTTTGTGAGAATTACAGCTAAAGGTACAATTGGTTTATATACATTTACCTCAAAACTGATGTTACTGAAATAGGAGTTATGACAATGAAAAAGATTCTTTTAATGACAATATTTGTACTAACATCTAATACATTTGCACAAACCGATGCTTTTGATAATCTTCTATTCAGGTTCAAATGTAATGCAATTGACTCCATTGCCTACAATCAGGGCGGAGGAGTGGATATCGGCACAAAGATCGCAACACTTGGAGACTGGAATGGCGATGGGATGGATGAGTTCCTGCTGATTTCATGTAGTGATGTGAATACTCCAACCGGTTCAAAAATAGAAGGTTACAGATACATGATATTTGAGGGGGGGAATCCCCCCCCTCCCATGCCAAAGTATCACTGGTTTGTAGATATCATTGGAATCCTCCATCATGCGGAG
>RHKR01000513.1 GCA_008363265.1 Chlorobiota bacterium | reverse complement strand
CTTGGGGTCTTCGGAAACAATTACTTTCGCGATTTCTCCCTTATACTGAGGGAACAGTTTGTCAAAAACTTCCTTAAGTCTTTGGGCATGAGCAATGGTCATCGCGAAAAATATCGTTTTCCCGGGGAGCACTCCAACTTCATCCTTTATGCACTCTTGCATAAATTCCCTGACAATCAGGGCGTTGGTGTCAAGATTAGTGACACTCTTCTCAATATCGGTGTTCGCGTAATTTATTTCATCAGGGTTTTCCCCCTTGCTGGCTAACCGATTTAGATCCTCACCCGAAAGTGTCCCTTTATTTATCCCCAGCTCTAAAAACTTTGTTCTGATTTTCAGAACCTCAAAATCGCAGAGATAGGGTGGATTGTTTTTTAACGCCTCTTCATAGGAATAAGCGAAGGTCGGGAGACCGTCTTCACACTCGAACAACTTAAATGTATTCCGTTCGAGGGCATCCTTCGGGGTGGCGGTTAAACCTACCTGAAGAGCATCAAAATAATCGAAGATGTTTTTGTAAACATTGTAGATCGACCTGTGACTTTCGTCTGCCACTACAAGATCAAAAAAGTGCGGACTCAGACTGTAATCGTCATCTTCAATGATGTTAAGCATTGTCTGGTATGTTGTCACATAAACCCGGCGGTTCGTAGCAAATTTGGTTTCGTCGCGCTGAGGCCAAAGAGGCGCGCTTGGAAGATATTCCTTGAAGGCATCAAGTGCTTGATTTCTCAGAGCTATTCTATCCACCAGAAACAAAACCCTCTGAACCCGGTTTGTTCTCATCAGGACATCGATCATCGATACGCAGGTACGGGTTTTTCCGGTGCCTGTTGCCATAACCAGGAGGAATTTCCTTTTTGCATGGTCGATACCTTCAAAAACAGAACGGATCGCCTCGATTTGATATGGTCTGCCACTAATGTCGGGATTGATAAGCTCTTTGGAGAGAGGTTTTTCGTGTTCGCGCAGGAACATTAACCTTTCAAGGTCTTTTTTTGTGGGGAATCCATAAACTTTGCGAGGGGGGTATTTTTCTGTATCCCAGAAATAGATATCATGGCCGTTTGTGTAGAAAACGAACGGTAGCTTGCCTTTTAATTGGGATTGTATGTTTTTCGCGTATTGTTTTGCCTGTTCCTGGCCAATTCTTGCATCACGGGAGGATCTCTTGGCTTCTACCACCGCCAGAGGATAACCATCATCACCGAGGAGGGCATAATCGGCATATTGTTGCCCATCATATGTATGCTCCGGTTCAGAAACGGAATCGAACTTTTTAATCTTTATCCCCAGCTCGGATTTAACCTGAGCGGGGTTCTTTACATCCCAGCCTGCCTTGGCAAGCCGTTGGTCAATTATGTCCTGACGGGTCTTGGCTTCATTCATATTAAAATTTAATATTTTAGAATGCCTTAATTTATGAATATTACGGGAATATCCATATACTGATCATCTTTTGGATTAGCTTGGTGAGAATACACTTCGTCGAATTTGGGTATATTTCGAGCCAAGGAATTTCTTTTCAGCCAATCGCTTGAGTGGACCACACAATGAAAAATTTAACACTATTAATTTTGGTATTTGCCCTGATGTCACAGACATATAACGCACAGAACAAAGCAGGCGACACTTCAAATCCATTTTTTGTGGAGTGGAAGACCCCGTTCGGGACTCCGCCTTTCAGTCTTATCAAACTTGAACATTACCTCCCCGCGTTTGAGGAGGGGATAAAACAGCAGAAGGCCGAGATCGAGAGAATTGTAGCCGGCCGTGAAGTCCCCAACTTCAAGAACACGATCGAAGCGCTCGAACTTACAGGCGCGCTGTTGATGAAAGTGGACCGTGTGTTCATGAATCTTGTGCAGACCATTACCAACGATGAAATGCAGGTTATCTCCGAAAAAGTCGCACTGATGAACGCCCGCCACCGGGATGATATCTATCTTAATGAAGGCCTTTTCAAGCGGATAAAGTCGGTTTATGATAACAGGGAGAAGGAAAACCTGAACACCGAGCAGCAACTTCTTCTAAAGAATTACTACCTCGATTTCGTGAGAGGCGGCGCAAACCTTAACGAAAAGGACAAAGATAAACTTCGCGCGATCAATGAAGAGCTTTCGAAATTGAATGTTCTTTTCGGCGACAATGTGAGGAAGGAAAACTCGAAGTTTAAGCTGGTTGTGGAAAACAAGGCTGAACTTGCCGGACTCACTCCTGATATGGTATCCGCTGCTTCAGCGAAAGCCGATGATGCCGGAATGAAGGGGAAGTGGATCTTCACGATCGACAAGCCGACACTT
>RHKR01000512.1 GCA_008363265.1 Chlorobiota bacterium | reverse complement strand
AAGTATTTGTTGTAAAGGGTATTGTGAAGTCCTTTGAAAGTCTCGGCAACATTCGTGGCGATCTCCGGCTTTCTCATGTAGATGTGTCTCGCAAGCATGATCGAGGCCACGGCACCCACCACAGAAGCACCCATCAGCAGGTACTCTTCAAGATGGGAGTGCATGTTGCCAGAAGCAAGTTTTCTTGTCGCGTCTTTGAACACAGGCGCAAGCCACACTTCGAACAGGTTACCATGCTCACCAACGAAAACTTTGGGAAGTCCGATCCAGCCGCCAGCAATCGACAGGAATGCGAGAACAAACAACGGATAGAGCATCACATTCGGTGACTCATGCGGGTGGACGTGGTGGTGGTCGAACCTCTCCTTCCCTTCAAACGTGAGGGATGTGAGCCTGAACATGTAAAATGCCGTCATCAGGGCTGTGATGGCACCAATTATCCAGAAGATCATTCCGCCGTTCGCGTATGACATCCAGAGTATCTCATCTTTAGAAAAGAAACCGGAGAATGGAGGAACTCCCGCTATCGCGATCGCGGCTATAAAAAAGACAAGATATGTTTTCGGCATATACTTCTTCAGACCGCCGTAATGTCTGATATCCTGTTCTTCATGCATTCCGTGAATCACAGAACCGGCACCAAGGAAGAGGAGGGCTTTGAAGAAAGCGTGTGTCATCACGTGAAAGATACCGGCCGAGAATGCTCCGACACCAAGAGCCAGGAACATGTAACCGAGCTGGCTGACGGTTGAGTACGCGAGAACTTTCTTGATATCGTTCTGCACCAGACCGATCGTCGCAGCGAAAAATGCGGTAAGAAGTCCCACAACAGCAACCACCATCATTGCGGTTGGAGCCATCGCGAAGATCACCGAAGTTCTTGCAAGCAGGTACACACCGGCAGTAACCATGGTAGCGGCATGGATGAGGGCTGACACAGGGGTTGGACCTGCCATCGCGTCGGGAAGCCAAACGTAAAGCGGTATCTGAGCAGATTTACCGGTCGCGCCGATAAAGAGGAATATCGCAATTGCCTCAAATACCCAGGGTTCGATACCGGAGCCGATTACCACAGGAAGCACTTCGCTGAAGTTAAGACTGTTAAAATTTGTGAATACAAAGAACATCGCCACCAGGAAGCCGAAATCGCCGATCCTGTTAACCACGAAAGCCTTTTTGGAAGCATCGGCTACAGTTCCCTTCTCGAACTTTCTGTCGTACCAGAATCCGATAAGAAGATATGAGCAGAGCCCCACGCCTTCCCATCCGAGGAAAAGGAGCACGAAGTTATCCGCGAGTACCAGATTCATCATCGCGAAGATGAAGAGGTTCAGGTACGCGAAGAAACGCCAGAATCCTTTGTCACCGTGCATGTATCCGATCGAGTATACATGGATGAGGAAGCCCACACCTGTAACGATTAGTGACATTGTGAGTGAGAGCTGGTCGACCTGATAAGCAAAAGCGGTTTTGATGCCACCGGCCTCGATCCAGGTGAACCACTCAACTATCCGTGTCCGTTTGTCAGCAGGTAAGCCAAGGGTTTCAAAAAATGAGAAGACAATCACAATGAATGATAATCCGACCATTGCCGACCCAATGCCGCCAACGATCTTTTCATTCTTGATCAATCTACCGAACAACCCGTTGATCAGAAAACCGATCATCGGGAATAGTACTGCCAAATAAATGTAATCTGTCATATTTCGTGGGATGTTTTAGTAGCTTACCACTTAAGAATGTTAATTTCGTCTATGTTAATGGTTACCTTGTTCCTGAATATGGCGATGATGATAGCCAGACCGATAGCAACTTCGGCGGCGGCAACTGCCATAACAAAGAACACGAACAACTGCCCCACCACATCCCCAAGGAACGAGGAGTAGGCAACAAAAGTGAGGTTCGCCGAGTTAAGCATAAGCTCTATCGACATGAAAACAACGATTGCGTTCCGTCTGGTCAGAACTCCGGCCACACCGGTAACGAACATGAACGCGCTGAGGATAAGATAGTATTCCAGTGGGATCATCTTGTGTGCTAATCCAGTTTCTTTTTTGATAAGACAAGAGCGCCGATCGTGGCGGTCAGTAGTACAAAAGCTATTGATTCAAAAGGCAGAAGGTAGGTGGTGTAAAGCTCCCTCCCAATGTGCTCGATCGTTCCGATCTCAACCCGCCTTGCTTCATCAACCACTTTTCCGGTGGCCGCGAAGAAAACCGCGTAAATGATCTGGGCGAACATCAGCAGACCGATAACAATCGCCAGGAACTTTGCCTGTGGCTTTTCTTTAAAGTACGATTTCTCCTGTTCGGGTCGCAAAAGCATGATCA
>RHKR01000511.1 GCA_008363265.1 Chlorobiota bacterium | reverse complement strand
CATTCGGTTAATTCAAAAATCCTGCGGAGCCAATCAGATGAAAACGAAACTTGTTGTGTTTTTTATCCTCTTTTCAACTCTCATTTTTCCACAACAAAAATTTTATGATATTGGTGATATGGAACTGGTATCCGGAAAAATTCTTAAGGATACGAGGATCGGGTACAGAACATTCGGAAAACTCAATGATGACAGGTCAAATGTAGTGGCCTACCTCAGCTGGTACGCCGGTTCTTCAGAAGACATGACGGGTGCACTCGGCCGCGACAAGTTCATTGACACAAACAAATATTTCACGATCCTTATTGATGCATTGGGGAACGGAATATCGACTTCTCCGACCAATTATGTAAAAGGTGAGGATTTTCCGGATATTACGATCGAGGACATTGTAAACAGTCAGTACCTGCTCTTCACGAAACACTTCAAATTCAAGGGTGTACGCGCTTTGATCGGTGGGTCGATGGGAGGCATGCAGGTCTACCAGTGGATGGTTTCCTATCCCGGATTTGCGAAGAAATATCTTCCTTACGTCGGTACCCCAGTCCAGAGCAGCGTTAATCAATTGATGTTCGAATCTTCACTTCAAACGCTTGAACTTATTGATAAATACGGTGTGCCCGATACAGTTGCCAACCGGATATTCGATCTGAATTTCTATCTTTTCGCCCGTACTGCCTCGCAGATCGATACAAATTTTACACCTGATGAGTATCAGGACCTTCTGAGGAAGTTTTCCGGAAAGACTGCGGCACGGTTTCCGGCGGCCAACCGGATCGCCCAGATGAGGGCAATGGTGAATCACGATATTACTAAAAAATTCGGTGGAAGCCTCGAAGAAACCGCAAAGGCGGTGAAAGGGGAGGTGTTTATAGTGGTTTCAGCTACAGATCAGCTGATACTACCGTACCAGTCGATAAAATTTGCGAAGCTACTTAAATGCGGGTTGCTTTTACTTCACAACGATTGCGGCCACCTGGCACCGGGGTGTGAGATGAAGATGGTTTCAAACGCAATTTCAGGATTTTTAGGAAACTGACAAAAAATCAGCAATAGTAAGCGGTCACTTTCTAAGGAACGGGACGAACTTTACTTTCATTGCTTCACGTCTCTCGATCTTCCCGTTAACCTTCTGAAGGATAACGAGTGATTGGATGGTTCCGGAACCGCCAAGTGGAATGATCATTCTGCCACCTTCCTTAAGTTGTTCGATGAGAGGCTGAGGAACATCTTCCGGTGCTGCTGTAACGATAATGGCGTCGAATGGAGCGTATTCCTTCCAGCCGAAGAATCCGTCACCGGCTTTGACTTTCACATTATCGTATCCGAGTGTGTCGAGAAGTTTTGCGGCATTCCGGGCGAGGTCGTCGAAGTATTCGATCGTGTAGACCTCTTTTACTATCTCCGCAAGAACCGCGGCCTGATATCCTGATCCGGTACCGATCTCGAGCACTTTCATCTCCGGTGCTGGTTCAACCGCTTCGGTCATGTAAGCAACTATGTATGGCTGCGAAATGGTCTGATCGAGCCCGATCGGAAGGGGACCATCCGCGTAAGCGTACGGTCTGTACCTCTCAGGTACGAACAGGTGGCGCTTCACACTGAGCATGGCATCGAGGACAAGACGGTTGCTGATACCGCGGGCCTGAAGCTGCTCCTTCACCATGGAGTCGCGCCTGCCGAAGAATTCATCGTTCATTTTGATCGAGTCTTTCAGAATCTGGCCGTTTGCTGTGCCTTTATTGTTACGGTCACTGAAGTGGAGCAGCAAAAAAGCACCTGCTGCAATAAGCAGGGGAATAAGGATCAGATATCTTGCTTTGGATCTTGTCATAGAAATCAATTTGTGATGAGTAAAAATAAAAAAGTTTACTGAAATACGCTCAATTTCGATTTATCGGGCGACAATCTATTTCTTTTTTCTGATGGAAACATTATTTTTACAAGTGGAATGTAAACGTTTACATTAAAGATGAGGAGCCTATGGCAGAGGTAAAACTAAGAAACATCTCAAAAGTATATGAAGGCGGCAATAAAGTGGTTCACTCGGTGGATCTCGATATCAACGACAAAGAGTTTGTCGTCCTTGTTGGCCCTTCCGGTTGCGGTAAGACGACAACTCTGCGCATGATCGCAGGTCTTGAAGAGATCAGCGGCGGTGAACTATACATCGACAGTAACAAAGTGAATGATCTTTCCCCTAAAGACCGTGACATTGCCATGGTGTTCCAAAACTATGCTCTGTACCCTCATATGACTGTCCGCGATAACATGGCATTCGGGCTGAAACTCCGCAAAATGAACCGTGACGAGATCGAGGAGAGGGTAGC